>JAIROB010000106.1 GCA_031257695.1 Treponema sp.
ACGTCTTGAAATAAATTTACAAAATAAAAAAGGTTGGATTGTATTAGACCAAATAAGGACGATAGATAAACAAAGATTAATAAAAAAAGTTCGAACAGCGCATAACAGGGTTTTTACGTTTCGCCTTTTTGAATGCCGTGCCGACGGCTTCGACTGGCGACTCGGCCTGCGCCGATTTGGCCGGCTATCATGCCCACGGTTACCCGCATGCCCCGGATACAGGGTTTGCCGCCCATTACGCCGGGATTTCGGGTTATCCGGTTCAGTTTCATTTTACGCCTCCGGCACGCTTTAAGCATAGCATGAAAAGGGTGAAATGTGAAGGGTTCCACAGGTTACACTGTTTTTGGGGGCGAGGCGGCAGCCATAGCATTGAAAGTTTTCAAGCGGGCGGTTTCATGGCAAAGAAAATCAGAAATAGAATTCAGGATCGTTGTTGGATCGACACGAATAAATTCAAAGAGTTCATCAACTATAAACCGCTATTTGTCTTTCTGCAGAATTTCTCAATATTTCTACGCCATCGTCATCATTAAAAAAGGTCAAAAGAGCACAAGTTTTGGCGTTTCGAAGGTTTGTTCTGTGAGCATTTCACGCCCCCGATGCATTTTAAACATAGCATGAAATGAAGGAATAAACCGGAAGTTCCCACCGATTAGCACGGCGCTATGGCTTGGCCCGGTTGCGGATGGAGGCGGATACCGCCAGGGTGAAGATCAGGGCCGCGGCGGTCCAGGCAAATTCCCGGCGCCGTTCCGGGCGCAGGCCCCGTTCCCGCGCCGCCAGGGGGGATTTTCCGGCGGAGCGCAGCCGCAGTCCGAGCCGGGCGATGGATGTGATGTTCAGCAGATTCTGTGTAGGGAAATAACAGCGGGGACGGAACTTGGGGTAGCTCTTTATCCTGACCTACTTCTGTTCCCCGGCTCTTTCCAGAATTTGTCGATACAGAACATCCGACATACGGAAACCAGCATCTATCAACATATCGAAAGACGGCTTTACCTCGGCAAGGAAGCCTCTTTGTTTAGCCGATAAAAGGATGCCAACTGTGCCAATTGTTTTTACGCCGTTTCTGCTTGCTATGGTCCTGCCCTTCTTTTCGTCAATGAGCAAATAATCTGCGGCAATTTCCCAGTAGAGGGCCAGAGTTTCTGATTCACCGGGATCAAGGTTCAGAGAAAAGGCCGCCACAGCGCTTGTGTTTTTTACAGAAACAATGCGGCTTTTAGCCCAATTGATAATTGTTTGCGAGTTTGGCTTGTTGGGGACGGCAATTTCGTTAAAAACAGCTTGGGGAATACACCCATGGTTAAATAATTTGTCAAGCAAATCGAGTTTGCCGCAAACCCCCAGGGCGATAATGGACGAAGCATCGCTAACGATTATCATGCAACATCGCCAATTCCCGGTCAACTTCTTCTATGGTATATTCAATTATGGGAATGTTCGCTTGGGAAAGGACTGTTATAAAGTCATATATATTCATCCCGCAAAACACCGCGGCCTGAACAAGGGTAAGTTTCCCGTCATGAAACGATTTCAGAGCGAATACCTGGCGCATGGATCGGGCGATTTCTTCGGGCTGCATATTCAGGGAAGTCAATATAGTATCGGACACCGGAATGATCGCCTGGGTCATATAAACCTCTATGATTAAGAATAGCATTTTCCCCAGAGAAGGGCAAGAATACTTTTGTTTCATCCCGCACATAGAGTAGTGGGGCGTTTGCCGAACCTGCCTCCGGCCAGTGTTTCGCTTCTTTATCATTTTAAACATAGCATGAAACGAAGGAATGAACCGGAAGTTTCCACCGATTAGCACGGCGCTATGGCTTGGCCCGGTCGCGGATTGAAGCGGAAACGGTATAGAGCCCCAGGGCCAGCGCGGAGGGAAGCCCCAGGAGCGCCGTGGGGGGAAGGGCCCCGAAAATTTGGAGGCTCATGCCTGTCCGTTCCGCCAGGGTGAAGATCAGGGCGGCGGCTGCCACCCCCCAGACCCGGCGGAACCCCAGGTACACCGCGGCCAGGCAGATCCACCCCCTGCCGGCGATCCCCCCGGGGGCGTAGGAGCCCACCCGGAAGGTCAGGGCCGCTCCGGCCAATGCCGCCAGAAACGCCGCGGCGGCCCAGGCAAATTCCCGGTACCGTTCCGGGCGCAGTCCCCGTTCCAGGGCCGCCAGGGGGGATTTGCCCGCGGCGCGCAGCCGCAGTCCGAGCCGGGTCCTGCCTATGAGCAGCGCCCCGAGGACCGTAAAGCCCCAGGCCGCGTATACCGAAGGCTGTACCCCGAGCAGGGGGCCGGGGATAGCCAGGTCCGGGTTCCTGAGCACGCCCTTGCCGCCGAACCAGGCGATGGACAGGGCCTCCGTTACGCCCCCCGCGGCCAGGTTGAGCGCCAGGCCCGCGATAAAGGGATCGGCCCCGGTGAGGGTGACAAACCGGGCCAGCGCCCAACCGGCCAGCGCAGCCAAAACCGCGGCCAGCGCCGTTCCCGCCAGGACCGACCCGGTCCGTCCGGCGATGATCCAGGCAAAAAACGAGCCCAGGGACATAAACCCTTCTATAAATATGCCCAGCGCGCCGGAAAGCTCCGTAAAGAGCGCCCCCAGGCTGCCCAGCATCAGCGGCGCGGCGGAGTCGAGCAGGCTCCCAAGCATTGCAAGGGAAAAAAAGTTGCTCATGGTTTTCTCCGCGGCGGCGCAGGGGGCTTGGGCGTTCTCTGCCGGGACACCAGGGGCGCCGAAAAACGGATGGTGGCCAGGATCAGCGCCACCGCCTGGATAAAAGCGGTGGTTTCAAAGTTCAGGCCCCGGGACAGGAGCGCCGAGTCCGAGCCGGCCTTGAGGCAGCCCAGCGCCAGCGCCGTGGGGATAAGCGCCAGGGGCCGGTTCCGGGCGATCAGCGCCACCGCAATGGCGTTCCACCCCAGCCCGCCGGAAAAGCCCTGGTGACAGAGCCCGTAGGTGCCCGCCACGGCGAAGAAGCCCGTCAGCCCGTTCAGCGCGCCGGAAACGCCCATGGCCGGGATCAGCCGCCGGTCGGACCGGATACCCCCGTAGAGGGCAAACTCCGGGGCGGATCCCGCCACCTTGTACCGGTAGCCCCAAACGGTCCGGTAGAGAAAGACGTGTCCCAGGCACGCCAGGGCAAGGGCGAAGATGCAGGACACCGAAAGGTTGGAGGGCGGCAAAATCCGCCTGAGGATGACGGCGAAGCGGGCGGTGGCCATGAGATTGCCCGCGGGGTTCCGCAGGGGCCCGGCGATAAGGTAATCCGCGACGGGGCTCAGGGTGGCGGAAAGCAGAAACGAGGTGATCAGCTCGTTTGCGCCGAAACGCCGCCGGAGCAGCCCCGACAGGCCCCCCATGAGGCCCCCCGTGGCCAGGGCCGCAAGACCGGCCAGGCAGAGCAGGCCGAAGGATCCGCCCGCGCCGCCCTCCCCCAGCAACACCGCCGAGGCCGCCAGCCCCCCCAGGTAGATCTGTCCCTCCCCGCCCAGGTTAAAGCACCCGCCCCGGAACGCCAGGGCTATGCCCAGGGACGCGGTGAGGAGCAGCGCCGCCCCGTCCAGGGTGTTTCCCAGAAACCAGGGGGACCGCCAGGGGCCGATAAAAAAAGCCCCCAGCGCCGCGGCGGGATCGGAGGAGGCCGCCAGGATGACCAGGCTGGTCAAGGCCGCCGCGGCGCCCACCGACAGCAGCGCCCCCACAAGGACCCCGGGAATGGCGAAACGCCCCTGACCGCCGCCGCTCACGGGCGTCCCCCGATCATGGCCCTGCCTATGCGCTCCTTCACGTCCCGGATCTCCGCGGCGCCGCTGTTCGGGTCAAGGACGATACGGTCGGACA
>JAIROB010000156.1 GCA_031257695.1 Treponema sp.
CCCGCTAACCTCATTCGGGTCCGGTGACGGGCATTGCCGGAGAGCCGGAGAGCGGCAGGGAAGGAAGCCCGGTAAGCCTTGCGGCGGCGCGGGTAACTCCGGCCAACGCCTCTTAGGAATTGTAAAATAATCAGATACTGATTGAGCGGTTTTGTACACGGTGTCGTCGCGTTGACAGATGACTTCCAACCCTGTTGCGGTGGTGGTTGAACCAATCAGGCTTATTGCAGTTTCCACGCCTTTCCAGTGCGACTGCAGGCTATTTCGCGACCTGGTGGCTCAATGGGAATCTGTTCCTGGCAAGCCTTATCCTGCTTGCCGGATGCCCGGATATCCTCCGGGGCCCGCCTCTGGCCCCCGGAGCTCCGGGGGGCGCCCAGGTCAGCGTCACCTTCGGGGCCGGGGCGGAGCGGACCGTCGCCCCGCAGATGGGCCAGTTTTCAAAGATAGATCTGACCTTTATGCGGAAAGACGGCGCCGGAACCCTCTCCCCGGTGGAAGCACAGGGCGGGGCCGCGGTTATCAGTTTGAGCCCGGGGACCTGGGAGGTTACGGCCAGCGCGTACAACAAAGCGAAACCGCCGCTTGTGGCGGCCCGGGCCGTAAACACCCTAACCAGGTCCGGGGACCAGATAACGGGGGACACCCACTTTAGGAGAGGGAGTGAGCCCCAAACACCGGTTTGCGGAAAAGGCGGGGTTTTAGGGGTGGAACCCCTAGGAGAGGGGGTAGGGCGCAACCATGTGCGCCCGTGGGGGAGGCTTCCCCCTCCTTGAAATAATGGCTGCCTCAAAACGCCTATTGACAGTCTGCCCCGGCCATAGTAATCTTGGTATGGGAATTTTTGAGGTTTTCAGGAAATCCCCTATAAATGCCTTTTGGCAAGGAGTATAACCATGGGTCAGTCAAGTAAAAACGCCCGTACATCCAACGCTACCCAAAAATTTTTTTGTTCCTGCGGTGGGGAAGTCAGAATGAAGACTCTTTTTGAGGGCGGCAAGTTCAAAAATGTAGCGGAATGCGATAAGTGTAAGCGGACCGAGCGGCGTCCATCCGATTTTAAGTAAAATTCCGGCATAGCCGGCTGTTTTTCTCGTTTGTAGTGTCAGAATCGGCATTCTTACAGGATGCCGGTTTTATATTTTATACTTAGTGGGGGGTTCCCGTTGGCAGGCAAAAGCAGTTCCGCAGAAAAACGTCACCGGCAGAGCGAGGAGCGTCGTCTTCGCAATAAAGCGGCAAAGAGCGCCGTAAGGACCAGTGTAAAGAAATTTGTGTTATTGGCCCGGAAAAAAGAGGCGGGCGAGGACGCTGAGGCGGCATTAAAGGATATGATTAAGAAGCTGGACTCCGCGGCCAGGAAGGGGATCATAAAGAAAAACGCTGCTTCCCGGAAAAAATCCCGGATGCAGCGTCTTTTTAACGCCCTCAAAGCGCAGTCCCCGGCCGCTCCGGAAGCCGCTCAGTAACGCGCCCGGCACAGTGAGGGCGCGATGGCAGGGAAAGCGGGCCGTAAGGTAACCAAAACCGATATTGTGGACGCCGTATACGAAAAGACTGGAATGAACCGGAAGGAAATCCGGACGGTGATGGATCTTTTTATCGATGAAATACGGGGCTCGCTGGTGGAGCAGATGGTTATCGAATTGCGGGGGTTTGGGACCTTTGAAGTCCGTATCCGCAAGGGCCGCCAAAAAGCCCGGAATCCCAAGACCGGGGAGCAGGTTTCGGTTACCTCCCATGGAATTGCCGCTTTCCGCCCCGGCCGCGAACTAAAGCAGAATGTTTGGAACATTACGCCCCCGGACGACGAAGCGCCATGAATTCCCCCAAGGGCGGCGGTTGGGGCGCCTTTCTGGTTAACCTGGGTTTGGCGCTCCTGGGCGCCCTGTTGTTTGCAGCCTCCTTTCCCAACCCTGTAGCGATAAACGGAGTCTCCCTGCTGGGGTGGTTTGCCTTTGTCCCGGTCTTTTGGGTGGTCTACCGGTCGTCCCTGGGGAGCGCGGTCTTTTTCGGCGCCCTGTACGGGTACGCCGCCTACGGCCTGTTCAATTACTGGCTCGGCGCTTTCCACCCCTTGGCGGGGCTCATCGTCGGGTCCATCTACATGGTGTATGGCGCCGTCCTTTTTCCGCTTTTGAAACTGGCGGTCCTCCTTTTCCCCCGCAAGGGCTATATTCTCCAATGGCTTATCTGGATTGCCTATGAGTACCTGCGGACCCTGGGCTTTTTGGGCTACCCCTACGGCATTGCCGGGTATTCCCAGTGGAATAATCTCCCGGTGATCCAAATAGCCAACATCTTCGGGGTTTGGGGGGTTTCCGCCCTGGTGGTGTTCCCCTCGGCGTATCTGGCCGCGGCGCTCAAGGACCGGCGGCCCCTGGAAAGGATCTACCCCGGATTTATCCGCCCGGTGAGGGCTTTTTTGGGCCGGGAATGGGCCGCGGGTTTGGTCTGGGCGATCTGTCTGATTGGGACCCTGATCTACGGCTTTGCCTCCCGGCTGGATTATGAGGCCGTCCCCAGGGTCCGCCTTGCCCTGGTGCAGCACAACACCGATCCCTGGCGGGGGGGTATCGCCGAGTACCGCCGGAACTTTGAAGTCCTGAAACGCCTTTCCCTGGAAGCAGCGGCGGAGGATCCCGGGCCGGATATGGTGGTCTGGTCCGAAACCGCCTTTGTCCCCCGGATCTACTGGCATTCGACCTTCCGGGACGATCCCGAATCCTGGCAGCTGGTCAGGGAGCTTCTGGATTTTCTGGAAACCCGGGAGGAGCCCTACATCATTGGAAACGACGACGCCCGGCGGGAAATCGACGCTTCGGGCCGCTGGGAACGGGTGGATTACAACGCGGTGATGCTCTTTGAGGGGCGGAAAAACACCCAAATTTACCGGAAGCTCCGGCTGGTGCCTTTTACGGAACACTTTCCCTACCAAAAACAGCTCCCCTGGGTCTACGATATGCTGGAAAAGGCGGACACCCACTTTTGGGAAAAGGGCGACGAGGCCACGGTCTTTGAGACGGGGGGCGTTAAATTTTCGACCCCCATCTGTTTTGAGGATACCTTCGGCTACCTCTCTCGGGACTTTGTCCGCGCCGGGGCGGAGCTTATAGTCAACCTCAGCAACGACGCTTGGTCCAAAAGCCAAAGCGCCCAGATGCAGCACCTGTCCATGGCGGTGTTCCGGGCGGTGGAGAATTCCCGATCCATGGCGCGCTCCACCGCTTCCGGGCAGACCTGCGGGATAGATCCCAACGGCAGGATCCTCGCCATGGCGGAGCCCTTTACGGAATCCAGGCTTACGGTGGATCTGCCCGTGGTTTCCCGGAACACCCTCTACACCCTGTGGGGGGATCTGTGGGCGCAACTCTTCACCGCCGCCGCGCTGCTTATGTTGATCCTTGGGATAGGGCGGGGTATACTAAGGAGGAGAAGGACCCGATGAATACACGGAAAAAAATACTCATAGCCGACGATGATCCTTTGAATGTAGAGTTTTTTGAGGTTATCCTCTCGAAGCTGGGGTTTGATGTTGAAAAAGCGGAGGACGGCGCCGTGGCCCTGGACGCGGTCAGGCGGTTTCGCCCGGATCTTATCATCCTGGATAATATTATGCCCAGGATGTCCGGCTGGGAGCTTACCAGGACGCTGAAAAGCGATCCCCTGTACCGGGACATACCGATTATCATGCTTTCCGCCTTGGACGATGTGAAGGACAAGGTCGAGGGGTTTGAGCTGGGAATAGACGATTACATCACCAAACCCTTTAACTTTTCCGAGGTGCTGGCCCGGATCAGGGCGGTTCTGAGGAGCCGGGAGCTTCTTGGGCAGATAATGGTTCGGGAATCCCGCCTAAGCCAGGCGGAGGAACTCAGCGCGGACCTGAAGGCTTCGGTGGGGGGCTTTATCAGGAGCATGGACGATTTGGACGCGGCCATCGCCGTGGTGAGCGGGGACGGGGTCCCTATGGACGAAGCCGCCCTGCCCCGGCTTTTGGGAGCCGTCCGGGAGAGGGCCGCCGCGGTGCGTAAGCAGATCGCCGAATTGGACGCAAGGATTGAGCGGACCCTTTCGGAATGGGCGGATCTTAAAAAGAACGAAATCGGCATACAGGCCCTGGAAACCCGCATACAACACGCTTTGCGGAAGGAACATTCCCTGAACGGGGATCTTGAGTAGCATGGCAAAGACCGACGGCCGGAAAAACGGCGGCCCTGTGGTGGTGTTGGGGAGCCGCGCCAATTTCAACGGGGTTCTCCGGTTTAAGGAGACCCTCTGCATCCAGGGCACGTTCAAGGGAACCATCGAAGCCGCGGGCGCCCTCATCGTTGACCGGGGCGCGGTGGTGGAGGCGGATCATATCGCCGTGGAATC
>JAIROB010000071.1 GCA_031257695.1 Treponema sp.
GGGGGGGATGAATTTGACGAGGCCATCATCAAGCACGTCAAGAGCATTCACAACCTCACCATCGGCGAGCAGACCGCGGAAAGGCTGAAGATCGATATCGGCAACGCGTCCCCGGACAAAACCATCGAGAAGGTTGAGATTAAGGGCACCGACGCGATCACCGGCCTTCCCCGGCGCCTGGAGATAGATTCCGTGGAGGTCCGGGACGCGCTGCGAGATCCCATCACCCAGATTGTCGACGAAATCAAGGCGACCCTGGGAAAAACCCCGCCGGAACTGGCCGCGGACATTGTGGAACGGGGCATTGTGATGACCGGCGGCGGGTCCCTGCTCAAGGGGCTGCCCAAACTTATTTCCAAAGAAACCGGAGTTCCGGTCATTCTGGCGGAACACCCCCTGGATTGTGTCGCCCTGGGCGCGGGACAGTACTTTGAAAACGCCAAGGGCTTCAACAATACCCGCAGCATTTATGATGATTTAAATTGACGTCCGCTTATGCCGATCAGAGGGGATTATAAACGAAAAAAAAGATTTACAGCGGAAGCCTACGTCTTTATAGCCCTTAGCCTGGTTTCCTTTTCCGCGCTTCTTGTTTCCACCCGCAGTTTTATTGTTGATTTTCGGAATCTGGGGCTTTCGCTGTTTTCCGGCGCGCGGGGGGGCATACACGGCATTACCTCCTTTGTTTCCGGCGCCGTGCTTGCGGTGCGGGAGCTGGCCGTCCTGCGGCGGGAATACGCCGAATTGACGGAACGCATGTCCCGGTACGAACAGTTGGAAAGAACCGCCGCGGAGATCCAGCAGGAAAACAAGCGCCTGCGGGAACAGCTTGGCTTTGCGGAGACCCTCAGGGTAGCCCATATTCCGGCGCGGATCATCGGGCGGGACCCGGACAACCTTTTTTCAGCGCTGGTAATCAACAAGGGCAGGCGGGAGGGCCTTGCAAACGATATGCCCGTGGTCGCCTTTCAGAACGGCATGGAAACGCTCATGGGAAAGGTGTTCCAGACCGGCGCCCTGGAAAGCCTGGTTTTGCCCGTGTACGATGTCAATTTTTTTGTTTCCGCCAGATTTTCCGATTCCCGGTATGAAGGGCTGGTTGAAGGCCAGGGAGACCGGGAGGCGCCGCTTTTGATGAAAAACATCCCCAAGCGGGCGCGGGAGGAAATCAGTTACGGGGATCTGGTGGTTTCCAGCGGAATGGGGGGGGTGTATCCTCCGGGCATTGCCATAGGCAGGGTAATCCGGTTTCAGGAATACGAAAGTTCCATGACGGTGGAGTTGGAAAGCGTCATTACGTTTTCCAGGCTGGAGTATGTGTTTGTGATCGGCCTGGAATCCTCCGATGGGTAAGCGTATCATCTGGGCTACGGTGTTTGCCCTGGCCGCCGCCATGCTCCAGTCGACCCTGCTTTCCCGTTTGGCGTTGTACCACGCGACGCCGGATATTGCCCTGGGCATTCTGGTTTTCAGCGCCTACAACAACGGCGCCATGACCGGCCAGCTCACGGGTTTTTTTTCCGGGCTTTTGCTGGATTTTCTCTCCGCCGCTCCCCTGGGGCTTAACACGTTTGTGCGCACCGTCATTGGCGCCTCCGTGGGAATGATGAGGGGTATTTTTTTTCTGGACACCCTGCTTCTTCCCATGGCGCTGTGCGGCGGCGCCACCCTGGTAAAGGCGCTTTTTTTCTGGGCTCTTCACCTGCTCTTTGGCCCGGAGGTTCCCGCGTACAGCGCCCTGAGCCCCGTGCTGTGGGTGGAACTCGCCCTCAACGCCGCGCTGGCGCCTTTCTTATTCGGCCTGTTAAAATTATTCAAATCCCTGTTACTTGAAGGGAGGGATCTCTGATGTCCTCGCAGTATTTCCAGCCTCCGGGAGGCCAGGTTTCGGAAAAACGGATAAAAATACTCCAGATTATTTTTATTCTTATTTTCGTTATTTATTCGGGCCGGCTCTTTTCCATGCAGATTCTCAGCGGCGACGTATACCGGGCCCGCGCCGAGGATATAATCAGGAGAACTTCGATTATTCCCGCCCAGCGGGGGGAGATATTCGACCGCAGCTTTAATCAGCCCCTGGTCCTTAACACCGATTCCTTTGCGGTGAGCATTGCCCCGGCGGAGGTTCCCCAGGGAGAAATCGGCGGCATCATTACGCGCCTTGCGGAGCTGTTAAAGGTTAGCAGGCAGCAGATTGAGGAAAAAATTCCCGCGCAGTCCTACTATCTCTACCAACCGGTGCAGATTGCCGCCAATGTTCCCTTTTCCGTCATTGCGGCTCTGGCGGAGCATAAGGATTCCCTGCCGGGAGTATCCTGGCAGTCAAAGCCCATGCGGAACTACGGCGCTATAGGCAGCCTTTCCCACATCATAGGGTATGTGGGGAACATAACCCGGGACGAGCTTACCATGCTCTATAACCGGGGCTATCAACAGGGCGACGTGATCGGGAAGATGGGCATAGAGAGGCAGTACGACGAGCTGCTGCGGGGAAAGGAAGGATCGGAAACCAGGACCGTGGACGTTCGCGGCAGAAGGGTGGGGGAAGCGGACAGCCTGCGGGTGCCGGCGGAAATGGGAAAGAACCTGGTGCTGACCATAGACGGCTCAATTCAGGAACTGGCGGAAAAGGCGCTGGGGGAACGGATGGGCGCGGTGGTGGTTCTCCATCCAGGCACCGGGAAAATTCTTGCCATGGTTTCCTACCCCTGGTACGATCCCAACATTTTTAACAGCAGCGAGCTTGGAACCGAATACCAGGCGCTGCTGGAGGATCCCAACAAGCCCTTTATTAACCGGGCCATTCAGTCCAGCTATCCCCCGGCTTCGACCTTTAAAATCGTTATGACCACCGGGGTTCTGGCTGAAAACGCCTTCCCCCGGGATCAAACCGTGGACTGTCCCGGGGAGATCACCTACGGGGATCGCCTCTGGCGCTGCCATATCCGCAAACCCGGTCACGGCAGGCTCAACCTGCAGCAGGCCCTGGCCCAGTCCTGTGACATTTATTTTTGGGCCGTGGGCAGGGATTACTTGGGGGTTGAGCGGATCAACGCGTATGCGCGGGAATACGGTTTAGGCGAGGCGACCGGCATAGATCTGCCCAATGAAGAAGCCGGTTTTGTTCCCACCCCGCAGTGGAAGGACCGCCGCTTCCATGAACGCTGGCTTGGGGGGGACACCATGAATATGTCCATTGGCCAGGGCTATACCCTGGTTACGCCCATTCAGATGGCGAATATGGTTGCCATGACGGTAAACGACGGGATCATCTATCAACCCCGGCTGCTTGAGGAAATACGGGACCCCCTTACGGGCGCGGTGGAAAGGACCGTCAGCCCCAGGGTGCTTCACAAAAGCGACATTGACCCGGGCGTTTTTGAAACGGTCAGGAACAATATGCGCGGCGTTATTAGCGAAGGGACCGCCAGGTTTCCCCTGAATATACGGGCCGTGGAGATAGCCGGAAAAACCGGCACCGGGGAAGTGGGCTTGCAGGATCGCTGGCATTCCTGGTTCGCCGCCTACGCTCCCTACAAAACCGACAACCCGGAAGAACGGATCGTGGTGTCCATTATTGTGGAAGCGGCTAATAAATGGGAATGGTGGGCGCCCTACGCTTCGGCGATTATTTTTCAAGGGATCTTTGCGGGACAAAATTATGAGGAGGCGGTCGCCGCCCTGGGGCTCCAGCACATCATATCCGTAGAGGGGCGCCGGGAATGAAACTGCGGAATTTTCTTGAAATTGATTTTCCCCTTATCTTTTCCGCAATAATCCTGTCCGTGTTCGGCATTCTTTTTATATACTCCTCCGGGATGACCTCCACGGGGGTTTTGGTTTCCAGCGAATACCTGCGGCAAATAATCTGGTCCGTGGCGGGGCTCGTCGTCGCCCTGGTTATTTCCATGATCGATTACCGGCGCCTGTATGATCTGTCCGTATATTTTTACTTCGGCGCCCTCCTGCTCCTGGTGTACACCTGTTTCTTCGGCCGCCTGGTGAACGGCGCCCGGGCCTGGATTGGGGTGGGGGCTTTTGGAATACAGCCTTCGGAATTTGCCAAAATAACCACCATCTTGTTCCTTGCCCGGCACCTGGACGGAACAAAACGAAGCAATAATAATTTCCCCCGTTTTTTCATTTCCGGCCTCATCGTGTGCGCGCCCATGGCGGTGATCCTCCTGCAGCCCGATTTCGGCACTTCCCTGGTGTTCATCCCCATACTGCTGGTGATGACCTTTGTTGCAGGCATATCCCTGCGCTATGTGTTCTTCCTGGGCGCGTGTATTGCCTTTACTTCGCTTTTCATAGCGCTGCCCCTGTGGCAAAGTTATATTCTGCGCCGGGCCATTCCGTCTTTGAATATCCTTGCCAATATTGAATTTGTGGGCATCACCATTCTTGCGCTCTGTGTTATAGCCGGAATCGCCCTCTTCGGATTCATCCGGTACAGGAAGCGGTATTTTTACTGGATAGTTTATTCAGCGGCGATAGTTATTCTGTCCCTGGGCGCCTCCTTTGCAGCGCGGAAGGCGCTGAAGGATTATCAGATCATGCGGCTCATAGTTTTTCTGGATCCCGATGTGGACCCCCGGGGATCCGGGTGGAATATTATTCAATCGATCACCGCCATCGGCTCCGGCGGTTTTGCCGGCAAGGGCTACCTTCAGGGAACCCAGAGCCATTATCGCTTCCTTCCCCAGCAAAGCACGGATTTTATTTTTTCTATTTTCTCCGAAGAATGGGGGCTCCTGGGGGGGCTCCTGGTTTTCAGCCTTTTTTTAATAATCTGCCTCCGGCTGGTGCGGATTATGAAATCCACCTCGGACCCCTTCGGCGCCTTTATCGCCGCGGGCCTGGCGGCCATGTACATATTCCATTTTCTCGTCAAC
>JAIROB010000142.1 GCA_031257695.1 Treponema sp.
CCAACCGGAGTTTTTCCAGGGTTTTGAAGTTTGATCCCGCCAACGCCGAAGCATTGAACAATAAAGGGGTGGTCCTGGCGGATCAGGGCCGGCACAAGGAGGCGATCAGGAAGTACCGCTCCGCCCTGGAGATTGACAGGGGATATGTCAAAGCCGGGCTGAACCTGTCCCGGTCCCTGGAGGAAACGGAAAATTTCGCCGCCGCGCTGGAGGAGCTGGAACGGCTGGCGGATCTGGCGCCCACGGACTGGGAGGTCAGGACCCGCCTGGCGGCGCTGTACCATAAGCTGGAACGCTACGGCGAAGCCATGGATCAGGCCCGGGCCATTCTGGAAAAAAACCCCGACAATATTCAGGCCCTGCGGATCGAAGGCGCCATCCAGGGCATACAGGGCAACGACGAGGAAGCGAAAAATATCTTTGAATATATAACCTCCATGAATCCCGCGGAAGGGGGCGACGACCTCTACGACCGCTTTATGATCGAGCCCCCCGATTCCCGGTATTGGCTGGATCTGGAGCCCCCCCCGGCAGCGGTTCCCCCGGTCCCGGCGGAGAAGAAGCCCGCCCACCCCGGCGCCGCGGCCCTGGCAAGGGCGCGGGTGGCAAAAGCCGCGGCGGAAAGCGGCGGCGCCCCGGAGGTTCCGCGGGAAACGCCGCCTGTCCCGAAGGGGGACCTGCTGGGTTTGCTGCGCTACCTCATGGACCTGGCCGGGGCTTTGCCCGAACCGGCGCTGGACGATTTTATGAACAGCATGGCCCGGGAAGAAATGAAACTCATGATCGACGCTTTGGAACATTCCCATGGATGAAACATTGCGCGAGAAAATCGAGGCGTACATACATACCATGCCCAGCCTGTCCACCACCATGTTCAAGGTCCTGGAGGTGTGCAATAACCCCCACACCAGTTCCGCGGATCTTAACCGCGTCATTTCCCTGGATCCGGTTCTGGTGGGCCGGGTGCTCAAACTTATCAATTCGGCCTATTACGGCCTGGAACAGCAGGTCACGAACCTGGTCCGGGCCGTCATCATGCTGGGGATCAACACCGTAAAAAACCTGGCCCTGTCTTCGGCTGTTATGGGCAGTTTTCAGTCCGATGAATTGCAGGGGCTTGACGCGGAAGGCTACTGGCGGCACTCCCTCTGCGTTGGGGTGGCGGCTAAACTTATCGCCCGGAAACGGGGGGTCGATCCCAGGCTGCTGGAGGATTACTTTACCGCGGGGCTGCTCCACGATATAGGGAAGATCCCTCTGAACGCCGCGCTCTCCGGGGGCTACCTGCTAGCGGTTAAGGACGCCGACTCCCGGAGGGTCCCCCTGTTTCAAGGGGAAACCGAGAAGCTGGGGATCAACCATAGCGAGGCGGGAAAACTGGTGGTAAATGCCTGGCGCATAGGGGGGGGGCTGGCCGACGCGGTGATCCATCACCATGCCTACAGGGACTACGCGGGGGAGCATAAGGATCTGCTCTACAGTATCGTTGCGGCCAATTATTTCGCCTCCTTTATGGAGATAGGTTTTTCCGGCTGCCGCCATCCCCGCAGGCCGGAAGACACGGTTTGGGAAACCCTGGGGCTCGCCTGGGAAGATATTGAAGACATAAAACCTGTGGTTGACAAAGAAATAGAAAAAGCTCAAATTTTTCTTAATCTGACGTGAGGCCGGGGGCGTTACGGGGGTTTACCCCCGTTGAGGGGGGTAGCGGACAAACAAACGGAGGGAGAAATGACGGAGCCTGCTCCGGCATTTCTCCCGGAGAGCGGGTGGCAGCGAGGGGGGAGGCTTCCCCCCCCTCATAAAGATAGGATCGAACCCACGTTAATCGGTAGAGGATGCAGTTATGTTAAGTGTTCGTATTTGGGGCTGCCGGGGTTCCATTCCCTGTCCGGGGCCTTCCACGGTTGAGTTTGGGGGCAACACCTCCTGTCTGGAGATCCGGGCGGACGCTAGGCTGGTCATTGTGGACATGGGGACGGGAATACGGATCCTGGGGGACTGGCTTCTGGAAAATGATTTTAAAGACGCTGCCATTGACACGGATATTTTTGTTACCCATACCCACTGGGATCATATCATGGGCTTCCCCCTCTTTGCGCCGCTTTTCAGCCCCGCAACAAAACTGCGTATCCACGGTCCGGTCTCCTACGAAATCGATACCCTGGAGTCCATCATAGGGACGCAGCTTTCCTACCGTTACTGGCCGGTGCGGCTGAGCGATCTGGCCGCCCGTATTGAATACGATCAGATCGGGGAAACGACCCTTGATCTGGGGGAGGGGCTGCTGGTAACCGCCAAGTACCTGAACCACCCCGTGCTCTGCCTGGGCTACCGCTTTGAATACCGGGGCAAATCCATTGTCACCGCCTACGACACCGAGCCCTTCCGCAATCTCTTTCCCACCAACCCCGAAGACCCGGGGTATGACGAATACGCCGCCCGGGAAGGGGAGCGCGCTGCCAGGGAGGCAAACGAAAAGATATTCCGCTTTATGCAGGACGCCGACGTGCTTATCCACGACAGCCAGTACACCGCGGGCGAATACGGCGCGGACAAGGTGGGCTGGGGCCACTCCTCATACGAGTACGCCATTGCCGCGGCCCAGAAAACGGGGGTCAGGAAACTCGTGCTGTTCCACCACGATCCCCACCGCACGGACCGGCAGCTTGCGGCCTTTGAAACCGAGTTCCGGGAAATGGTCAAAACCGGCCCGGAAATTATCATGGCCCGGGAAGGGCTGACCATAGAGGCGTGACAGCCATGGGGAGGAAACAAGAGGGGGATCCCCGGGAATTCTGGAAACAATACGAAGCCGATTTGGGAGAAAAGGTTTTAGCCTTCTCCCTGGGGCAGTACCTTTCCGGCTGGGCGGAATACGACCCGCCCCTGTGGGGGCTCCTCATAGCGACCGACCGGGGGTTCCGGTTCCACCATTTTCCCCACGAAGGCTGGCTGCAGAGCCTCTCCCGCATTTCCGCGGGCGGAAAGCCGCCGGTGGAAAAGACCATGTTCATCCCCAGGGAACGGATCCTCCTGGCGGAGCTGCGCCGAGAAAAATCCCTCCTTAAACGGATCTTCCTTGCCTCCCGCCCCCGGTTTATGATCCGCTACAGGGACGACGACGGCGCGGAGGAGGAATTTGTCGCGGAAGCGGATTCCACGGCCTCCGTCATAATAGGGAAGCTCCAGGCTCCTACAGTCTTATAATTCGCCCCCTGGTCAGAACCTCCACCCCTTCGGCGGCGATGAGGATGTCGTTCTCCAGGCGGCAGCCGCCCTGGATGGGGTCGTAGAGCCCCGGCTCCAGGGTGAAGATCATCCCTTGCTGGAGCAGCCCCGTGTTGTCCGGGCGGCTCCGCAAATAGGGCGCCTCGTGGGCCTCCAGGCCTATGCCGTGGCCCAGCGCGTGGGGCATGGATTTCCGGGCCTTGCTGAAGACTCCGTCCGCGGCCAGGCTCACCTGCCGGGCGCTTACCCCGTCCGTTATCAATGAGAGCGCCTTGGCATAGGCTTTCTCCGTAAGGGTCAGCATCTTTTCCTGGGCCTGGCTGAGGGGCGACCGGGCAAAGGTGAGGGTTACGTCCGTGGTGTAGCCCCGGTACTTCAGGCCGAAATCCAGGATGGAAAGCCCCTGCCCCGCGAAGGGTTCGGCGGTATAGGCGGGAAACGCGTGGATGCCGAAGCTCCGTCCCGCGCCCGCTGCCAGGGTTTCAAAGCCCGTGCCCTCGCAGCCCCGCCTGCGGCACTCCGTTTCAATAAAAAGCGCCACGTCCATTTCCGTGTGAAGCAGCCCCGCGGAAACGTTGATTTCCAGCAGATCCACTAGTTCGTTGGTAATGGCCGCGGCCTTCCGGTAAATCCCCTGTTCCTCCTCGTCCTTTATCATCCGCAGCTCCTCCGCCGTTTCGTGGGCGCCGTTGTCGCGGCAGAGTATGTCGAACTTCCCCGCCTCCTCTATGTACTTTAGAAAACCCGTGTAGGAGGTGACCGGAGGAATTTCAAGGCGGGACCCCGGGGGGATTTTAAACAGAGACGCCGCGGCCTTGAGCGCCTGAATGGAACGCCGTTCAAATTCGCTGTAGGGGATGACCAGATCCGCCTGGGCGTAGATCGCGGCCATATTAATGTCCCAGGGGACCAGGAGGGACTTTCCTTCCGCGGACAGGAAGAGCAGGGCGTCCGAGGGCTGGCCGGTCATCCAACGTATCGCGGGATCCCTGCGGCCCTCGGTGTCTTCAAACATGATCATGGCGATCCCTTCCGGGGCCATCCATTCGTATATTTTTTTCCGGCGTTCTTCGTAGGCGCTCATTTATTTGGTGTCCTTTCTGTTTCCAAAGGCTTCTCCCGCGGCTTCCAGGACGGCCGCGGCTTCCCTGTCCCCTATCCAGTAGTGGGTGACCAAGCGGAAGAGCCCGCTTTGGTCAGGAGCGCTGATCCTTATGCCCCGTTTGGCAAAACATTCCACAATTTCCCCGGCAACCCCTTCATCCGCCGCGGGGGCAAAGGAGAAGAACACCATGTTGATGTCGACCTCCCCGGGGTTAACGGCTATCCCCGGTATGGCCGCCAGCCCCTTCGCCAGGTATTTCGCCCGGTCATGGTCCTCGGCGAGCCGCGCTGTCTGTTCCTGCAGAGCGACAAGCCCCGCGGCCGCCAGCACCCCCGCCTGCCGCATCCCGCCGCCCATGATCTTCCGCTTGAGCCGGGCCGCGTCCACAAAGTCCCGCTTTCCCGCCAGGAGGGATCCCACGGGAGCGCAGAGCCCCTTGGACAGGCAGAACATCACCGAATCCGCCCTGGCCGCAATTTCCCGGGCCTCGGTCCT
>JAIROB010000181.1 GCA_031257695.1 Treponema sp.
CTTTCTGCTCCAAAGCCCGCTCCTGGCGCTGGCGCCGGGCGCGGCCATTGTTCTTACCGTGGTGAGCCTTAACATCTTTTGCGACTGCGTGGCCCAATACGTCGATCCCTCGGATCGCCGCCTTCCCCCGTTCCGGAAGCTGGAGGCCGCCGGTGAATAGCGATTCTGCGAACCAAGCTGAGGAAGTCCTGGGGATTGAGGACCTCCATTGCGATTTCCTCACCCTGGACGGGACTTCGGCCCGGGGGAGGCCCGTGCCAAGGATACTCTACGCCCTGGACGGCGTGACCCTCAGCCTGCGCCGGGGGGAGATCCACGGGCTGGTGGGGGAAAGCGGCTGCGGGAAAAGCATCAGTTCCCGGGCTGTCCTGGGGTTGCTGGACAAAAAACGCAGCCGGATCCGGGGGGCAATCCGTTTTGACGGAAAGAACCTGCTGGAGCTTGACGAAAAGGCCCTGCGGGCTATCCGGGGACGGCGTATTTCCATGGTGTTTCAGGACCCCTTCAATTCCCTTTCCCCCCTGGAAACCGTGGGAAGCCAGGTTGGGGAAGCCCTGTCGAATCACTTTTCCCTGAGCCCCGGTGAACTGCGCCGCCGATCCCTGGCCCTGCTGGAACAGGCGGGGCTGAACCCCGAAACCGCGGACCGCTATCCCTTTGAGCTTTCCGGGGGTATGCAGCAGCGGGCGATGATCGCCATGGCCATAAGCTGCAGCCCGGAACTGCTCATCGCCGACGAGCCCACCACCGCTCTGGACGTAACCATCCAGGTCCAGACCCTCAGCCTGCTGAGGAGCTTGCAGAGGGAGCTTTCCCTTTCGGCGCTGCTCATAACCCATAACTTTGCGGTGGTGGCAGAAACCTGCGACCGGGTTTCGGTGATGTACGCGGGGCGCATTGTGGAAACCGCCCGGACGGAGGATCTTGTGGCCGGGGCGGCCCATCCCTACAGCCGCGGCCTGATTGACTGCATACCCCGGCTTGAACGGGGCTCCGGGCATAGGGAACCGCTGCGGGTCATCCCCGGTTTCCCGCCCCGGCTCTACGAACTGCCCCGGGGCTGTGCCTTTGCGCCCCGCTGCGCCCGCGCCGACTCCGCCTGCTCCGTAAGGCCCTCCCGCACGGAACTGGGGAAGGGCCATATCGTTTTTTGCCACCATCCCGAAAGCCCCCCGGAGAGCGAGCCGTGAGCAATGCCCTCCTCGATGTCCGGAACATAAAAAAATACTACCCCCTGGGGCGCGGCCGCCTGCTGCGGGCAGTGGACGGCATTTCCTTTAGCCTCCGGGAAAACGAGATCCTCGGCATCGTGGGGGAAAGCGGCTGCGGAAAATCAACCCTGGGCCGCCTGGCGCTACGGCTCATCGAACCCACCGGGGGCAGGGTGTTTTTTCAGGGCCGGGATATTACCGCGCAGAGCCGCGGCAGTCTGGGACCGGTGCGGAAAGCCATGCAGATGGTATTCCAGAACCCCTTCGCCTCCTTTAACCCCAAGCTGCGGATCGCCGATTCCCTGATGGAGGTGTGCCGGCATTACGGCATGGGCAGGGAAGCGGGCCGGGAACGGATAGAGGCCATCCTTGCCGACACCGGCCTGCAGGGGGACCTGCTCTCCCGCCGGCCCCGGGAGCTTTCCGGCGGCCAATTGCAGCGGCTCGCCATAACCCGCGCTCTGCTTTCCGGCCCCGCCTTGATCGTGGCGGACGAACCCCTTTCAGCGCTGGATGTTTCCGTCCAGGCCCAGCTTTTAAACCTTTTGGAATCCCTGCGGAAGACCCGATCCCTGTCCATGATTTTTATTTCCCACGACATGACCGTGGTGGAATACCTCTGCAGCCGGGTGGCGGTGATGTACCTGGGCAGAATCGTGGAGCAGGCGAACGCGGAAGAACTGTTCCGCGACGCCCTTCACCCCTACACCCGCTCGCTAATCGCCGCGGTGCCCAGGATGGAACGCCGGGAACCCTCTGAAACAGCGATACTAAAGGGCGAAGCCCCCGGCCCCGGAGAACCCATACGGGGCTGCGCCTTCGCCCCCCGCTGCCCCGAAGCGTCGGACCCCCGATCCGCAGCCCTCTGCCGCGGCGAAGCGCCTCCGCTGGTTGAAGCGGCGCCGGGGCATTGGGTAAGCTGTCATAAGCGCCGGTAAGGGGCACAGTTCAAGTTTTTTTTTTGATTTTTTGTATTTTTTGACGTATTTCTTGGATAAAAAGCAAATATCGGAGCGCCGCCTGTTTATTTGTATTGCGCGAAGAACAAAGTCGTGATATGGTTGCCGCTGTAAAGAGAGATTTGAATTGCGCTGTCCGATAATTATACCAATTTTCAGTTTATACGCCTCCGCAGCCGAAATTGACCCTTTGGCGTTGCTTATTCCGCACACAATATTCTATAGAGATATTTCCTGCTCCTCCGAACCGGAGTCTCCCGCTACAAATATCCCGGAAGGTTTCTAAAACAGTAATTGTAATGCGTTTTAAATTCACAACCGGAGGGGTTGGCATAAATTTGCGGCATCGTCCTATCATTGCGGCAAAACAGAGTTTCTGGGGCTTCTGGCAGGGGTCTCATGCTATAACAAAGGCGGCGCCCCTGTGGGCGGCGCTCATACACAAACAGGCGGCAGGGATGCCGCTTAGTAAAACTACAAGAGGATAACAATGAAAATAGGAAAGAAGATTGTTCTGGTTGTCGCTATTTTAAACAGTGTTGGTATCAGCGCCCTGGCGCTCATAACCATGCGGCAGACCCGCGCCGAGTTTTCCAGGGCCATGGACGACAGCGCCGCAGCCCTGGCCGAACAGTACAGCCGGGAAATTCAGATCAGGCTGGAAGTGTGCCTGGATACTGTTCGGGCTATTGGCCAGGTGATGGAAGAATACGAAACCATAAATGTCGGGCGGCGGCGTTTTCTTTTTGATTCCTTCCTGCAGGGGGTCGTGGAAAGAAATCCCGATGTTGTCGGCGTATGGAGCGGCTGGGAGCCGAACGCGCTGGACGGCATGGACAGCGTTTATGCGAATACCCCGGGGACCGACAGCACCGGCCGCTATATTTCCGCCTGGCGCTGGTCGGGCGGCAGGGTGGCGGTGGAGCCCCTGGCCGGTTACGCTTCCGGCGATTATTACCAGATTCCCTTTCGGACCGGAAGGGAATCAATTATAGAGCCCTATTTCTATACGATGGGCAACGGCGAAACGGCGCTGCTCATCACCCTGGCGGTTCCCATAAAAAACAGGGGAAAGGTTGTGGGGGTAATAGGCGTCGACATAGACCTGTCGCTGATCCAGGATCTGGTGGGCGATCTCAGGCCCTTTGGCGACGGTGTGGCCGCCACTTTTTCAAACACGGGGATCATCGTCGGCCATTTCGACCCTTCCCGCATAGGAAAGCAGATGCGGGACACCGAACAGGACATAGTCGGCGCCCTGCTCCCCCAGTTTGCCGCCGCGGTTGAGGCGGGCAGGCCCTATGCCTTTGTCAGCGAACAGCCCGGCTTTAACAACGATATGCATATCCAGGCCGTTCCCATCACGATTGGAAAAACAGCAAACAAATGGACCATGGCCATCGGGTGCGCGGAAAAAACCGTCATGGCGCCGGCTATGGATCTCATGATCACCACCATCATTGTCGGCGGCGCGGTTATACTGATGATTTGCCTGGGCGCTTTTTTCATATCCCGCGCTATCAGCAAACCTATCATTTATACAATGAATGTGCTCAGGGATATTTCCGAAGGGGAGGGGGATCTGACCCGCAGCCTTGAGGTCGCGACAAAAGACGAGATGGGGGAACTGGCCCACTATTTTAATCTGACCCTGGAAAAAATCAAAAATCTCGTGACGGTCATCAAACAGAAGGCGGCGTCCCTCTTTGACATAGGCAACGAGCTTGCAAGCAACATGACTGAGACCGCCACGGCGATCAACGAGATCACCGCCACTATTCAGAGCATCAAAGGCCGGGTGGTTAACCAGAGCGCGTCGGTGATGGAAACCGGCGCCACCATGGAGCGGATCACCGCCAACATTGACAAGCTTACCGGCCAGGTGGATCATCAGAGCGAAAGCGTCGCCCGTTCCTCATCGGCGGTTGAGGAGATGCTTGCCAATATTCACTCAGTTACCCAGATCCTGATCAAAAACGGCGGCAACGTGAAGGACTTGAGCGGCGCCTCCGGGGTGGGACGCGCGGGCCTGCAGGAAGTGGCCGCGGACATCAGGGAGATTGCCCGGGAGTCCGAGGGGCTTCTGGAGATCAACGCGGTAATGCAGAACATCGCCAGCCAGACCAATTTGCTGTCCATGAACGCCGCCATAGAAGCGGCCCACGCCGGCGAGGCGGGAAAGGGCTTTGCGGTGGTGTCCGACGAGATCCGGAAATTGGCGGAGGACTCCGGGGAACAGTCCAAGACCATTTCCACGGTCCTCAAAAAAATAAAGGATTCCATTGACAAGATAACCAAATCCACCGACAGCGTTCTTAACAAGTTTGAAGCCATAGACAGGGGGGTCAGGACCGTGTCGGAACAGGAAGAGATCATACGCAACGCCATGGAGGAACAGAGCGTGGGGAGCAGGCAGATCCTGGAGGCCATCGGGCAGTTGAACGACGCGACCCGGCTGGTCAGGGAAAGCTCTGCGGAAATGCTGGAGGGGAGCAAACAGGTCATCCACGAAAGCAGGAGCCTGGATATGGCGACCCGGGAGATAAACAACGGGATGAACGAGATGGCCACGGGCGCAGATCAGATCAACGTTGCAATAGCCCGGGTCAATGCCATCAGCGGGGAAAACAAGGCAAGCATCGACGTGCTGGTCCGGGAGGTATCGAAGTTCAAAGTTTAGTAGGGGCTGTCCCCTGCGGGGGACAAGGCTCTGCCATGGCCCCCCCAAACTTTCTGATTACCGCGCAAGCGGTTTCCGGGGACGCGCACACACTGTAATCTAAACTTGACCCATAAAAGATTGCTTGCCGGCGAAAAATTGTCCTCTGTCCTTGGTTACGTGGTTTTTTGGGTGACTTTTGTCGCTTCGACTAAAGCAAAACAGCATTTCGTCTCCGTATAGGGGGTATGAGACAGAAACGTGTATTAGCGCAGGGGGTGTGGTATGAGATACGCTC
>JAIROB010000210.1 GCA_031257695.1 Treponema sp.
CCCAGCACCCCCCGGTACGCGTGGGCCTCGTCGATGACAATATACCTGAGGTTGGCAAAAAACTTGATCCACCGGGGGTGGTTGGGCAGTATCCCCGCGTGGAGCATATCGGGATTGGAAATGATGATCCTCCCCGTGTCCCGGGCCGCCACCCGCAGGGATTCCGGGGTGTCCCCGTCATAGGTCGAAACCTTTACCGGCATTCCGGCGCCCACCAGTTCGTTCAGCTCGGACTGCTGGTCCTGGGAAAGGGCCTTGGTGGGAAAGAGGTACAGGGCCCGGGCCTTGTCGTCCCGCAGCAGCGCCTGGAGGGTGGGAAGGTTGTAGCAGAGGGTCTTCCCCGACGCGGTGGGGGTCACCACCGCCACATTGCGGCCCTGTTGGACCTGTTCCCAGACCGCGGCCTGGTGGGTGTAGATCTCCCTTATGCCCCGGCCCCGCAGGGCGGCGGCGATCCGGCTGTCCAGATCCGCGGGAAGGGGGGCAAAATCCCCCTCCGTGGCGGGGAGGAGCCGTTCCTCGACAATGTAGGGGGCAAACGCGGGATCCGCGAGGATTTTTTGCAGTTCCGCCCCGGGGCTGTTCATAGACCCATAGTAACCCCAAAAAAGATTGAACGTAAAGTATCGACATATCAAAGATAATTTTTTATAATGATGATAGAGCTTTTCCCAAAACTCGGTTAGTTTTCGGAAAAGCTCCGGAAAAAGCGTCTTAAAGGCCGCTTTTTCCTCTAAATCTAAGGTTGCTTTCCCAAAAACTGAAGTTTTGGGAAGCCTCGATATGGAATCTCGATATTCGGCCCGACACTAACCGGGGAGGTCTGCTATGACTGAAGTATTGTCTATCGTATTGGGCGGCGGCAAGGGGACCAGGCTGTTTCCCCTGACTCAGGCGAGGGCAAAGCCTGCCGTGCCTTTTGGCGGTAAATTCAGGCTGGTGGATATTCCCATTTCAAACTGCATCAACGCGGGCTTCAAGCAGATCTATATCCTGACCCAGTTCAATTCAGCTTCCCTCCACCTGCACATTGCCCACGCCTATGCCTTTGACATCTTTTCCAAGGGCTTTGTGGAGATCCTGGCCGCGGAACAAACCAACGAACATTCCGGGTGGTACGAAGGCACCGCCGACGCGGTGAGGAAGAATTTGATCCATTTTGTGACCCAGAGGCCGGAGTATTACATCATCCTCTCCGGGGATCAGCTCTACCGCATGGACCTTCAGGACTTCCTGGAAAAGCACAAGGAATCCGGCGCGGACATTACCATCGCCTCCACCCCTGTCCCGCGGGAGGACGCCAGCCAGTTGGGGATACTCAGGGTAAACAAAAAAAATGAAATCACCGCGTTTCTGGAAAAGCCCGGCCCGACCAGGGATATTGGGGAGTACAGGGCGCCGGCGGAAATTAAAAAGGACAGGAACTCCCGGGACGACGAATACCTGGCTTCCATGGGGATCTATATATTCAACGCCGCGGCGCTGGAAACCTGCCTGGACAACGATATGACCGATTTCGGCAAGGAAATTATCCCCAGCGCCATCAACACCCACAAGGTCGGCGCCTATGTGTTTGACGGCTACTGGGAAGACATAGGGACCATACGGAGCTTTTACGACGCAAACCTGGAGCTTACCACCCTCAAGCCCCGGTTCGATTTTTACGACGAAGACCGGCCCATCTATACCCATGTGCGGAACCTGCCCCCCTCAAAGATGAATTTCAGCAACATGAACCAGTCCATCGCCGCGGAGGGCTGCATCATCACTAACGCGTCGATAACCAATTCCATTGTCGGGGTACGCACCATCATTGAGTCCGGCGCCAGCCTCAACGGGGTGATCTGCATGGGCGCGGACTACTACGAGTCGGAGATTCAGAAACAGCAGAACGCCGAGGCCAGGGCGCCCAACGTGGGCATAGGGAAGGGGGTTATCGTAAAGGGCGCCATCATCGACAAAAACGCCTGCATAGGCGAAGGCTGCCGCATAGGCATAGACGACCTGAACCGTTCCGACGGCAACTACGGCAACTACTACATCGTGGACGGCATCATAGTCATCCCCAAAAACACCATACTGTACCCCGGCACGGTGATTTAGAACGGGCGATGCGGTTCTGTGATGATAGATTACGGCAAATTTGACAGGGCCTTAAATCATTTGGCGTTGCAGTATGAGAATTTTTGCGGCCTTGAAGCGCGCCCCGGATTAAGCGAGATTGACCGGGAGGCAATAGGGGAGTCGGTAATTCAGCGCTTTGAGGTATGCTACGACTGCCTGTGGAAAGTTCTTAAACGCTACCTTGCGGAAAATCTCGGACTGCCGGAACTTCCTACTAGCCCCAAACCCCTGTTTCGCATTGCCTTTGAGAATCAGCTTTTCCCGGAGCTTGAGCCATGGCTTTTGTATGCCGATATCCGCGCCGGCACATCTCACGATTATTCGGAGGATAAGGCCCGAAAAGCCCTGGCCGAGGCGGAGAATTTTATCCGGGATGCCTCTGCCCTGTATCAAACAATGACCGGGAAACCATGGCCGGCGACGAACTAGCCCTTGCGGAACGGGACCGGCTTACCCTTATTGCTCTTATTGAGCGGTTTCTGCCCCGGACGACGGTTTGGGCCTTCGGTTCCAGGGTCAAGGGTAATTCCCGTCCCTGGTCGGACCTCGATCTGGTGGTTTTTACCCAGGCAGGACAACACGCTCAAGTGTCTCTTTTGAAAGAGGCGCTGGAGGAGTCGAATCTGCCCTTCAGGGTGGACCTGCTGGAATGGGAGGGTCTGCCGGAAAATTTTAAGGAAACCATCAAAGCCGGGTATGTGCCGCTCTGCAAGGGCGGGTAATCCTGGGAGCCTGTAGCGCTTGTGGAAGTTTGCGGGCGGCATTGAGCCGCAAACTCCGCTTTCATCTAGGGCAATTTGTCTGCGTCCGTCTGTGGGTGTGTAAATAAATAATATAGTCAAGTTAATGCGGGGAAATAGTATAATTCCATTCACCATGGAATTTGTGATACAGCGCTCCGGGCTTCTAAGGGTCAGCAGGGGAACGCTCCGCCTTCGCTTCCGCCTCCGCGGCCTCCTGCAGCAAGCCGCTCGATCTGAATATGTCCGCGGCGCGGCGGTAGGCTATGTCCGCGGCCGCATCTTTTCCCGCCTTTTTGTACACATCCCCCATGGCCTTCCAGTCCATCCCCAGGCCGTAGGTGTTCTCCGCCCGGCGGTCGTAGCCGAGCGCTTCCTCCAGCGCGTCAAGGGCGTCCTGGTAGAGCCCGGACACGGAACGGATCGAGGCGATGAGGTACCAGTCATAAGCCGCCTGCTCCATGTAGCCGCCCTTTACATGAATATCCAGGGCGTTTTTAATCCCCCTTTCCGCGTCCGCCCAATTGCCCAACTCCTTTTCCGCCAAACCGACGACGATCCAGCCCAGGGCCAAATCGGCCTGTTCGGTTTTTATCAGGGAAATGTCCGCCCTTGCCTGATCCCGAATCTCAAGGGCGCCCCGGCTGCCGTTGCGCAGATCCTGCCGGGCTATGTGCGCCCTGCTCGCCGCTGCCAAGGAGGCGCTGCGGATCCGCTCCGCCTCGGAGAGGGCGCCGTCAAACGCGGCCCGCGCTTCGCCGGCGCGGCCCAGGGAGGCGAGGATAGCGCCCCTGCACAGCCCCGACCGGATAATCAGGGGGGGATCGTCCGCGGCTACGGCAAAACGACGCGCTTCGTCGGCCAGCATAAGGGCGTTGGCATAATTGCCCCGGTCCGCCTCTTTGCTTGCATCCTCAAGCCGGCTTAAAGCGGCGCGGCGCCCGGTCCTGGTCTCCGGCGGCCCCTTGGGGAGGGAGGAACATCCGATACACAACGCCGCCGCGCCTGCAAACAGCAGCGCGATCCGCACAATTTTACGCTTCATTTTCGTCCTCATTAAAAGGGAATATCCCTGGGGCTTGTCCCGCCGGTTCCTGACCGGACCCTGTCGGGAATTCCGTTTTTCAGCAGGGGGTTGTTCCGCAGGGCGATGATCACATCCTCCGCGGCAGCCAGGGCGGTCCTGAGATCCTGGATAAGCGCCTCCACCTGGGAGAGCTGGGCAGGGAAGGCGCCCGCGGTTAACTCCAGGCTCTCCAGGGTTCCGGAAAGGGCGTTGAGGGATCGTTCAAGGTTGGTGTAGACCGGGCCCTGGGTATCCAGAATTTTCAGCGCCACGCCCTCGGGATTGGCCAATTCCGCGGTAAGGGTCTTGAGATCCGCTATTACCGATTCCGCCTGGGATGCGATCCGCTCAATATGCCCCGTGATCTCCCCGGCATTTTCCATGGCCGGCTTGAGTCCGGCGTCCACATTCCCCACCAGGGAAGACGCTCCCTTGAGGGTTTTCTCCAACTCGGCAACGGTGCGCCCCAGGGTAGTTTTAGTGTCCGTGCCCCGAAAGGCGTCCCGGAGCTGCAGCGCCACGCTGTTGATGTTCTGGAGCAGGGTATTGACTCTGCTGATTATCACCGTAATGCTGTCATCCTGGCCGCCGATAATCACCAGCCCCTGTTCCAGGTATTCCCTGCCTGTGTCGGAGTGCGCGCTGGGAATAAAATTGCCCTCCGGCGGATTGGGAAGCAGGCCGGGGTAAAAGAGGAACTGTCCGCCGCCTATGCCCAGGGGGTTGACCCGCAGCTCCACCAGGGAACCCTCCCGCACCCGGTCAAGGTAGGTGTCGTAAATAGTAAAACTAACCTCAACCTTGTCCTCCGCGGTCAGGTCAAAGGATTTGACATTCCCGATGGTAAATCCCCTGTATTGAACCGGCATATTGGAGCTGAGTCCCGAGGCGGAGTCAAAATGGGTGATGTAGGTCTGATCCTTGGCAAACCAGCGGTGCCGCTTCCCGAGCATGAATACGGCGAAAACAAGAAACCCTATGGCGGCAATGATAAGGAACCCCACAATTTTGTCCGCAAAGCGTATACGGAATTTCACGACGCAATGCCCCTTTCAATCATCTTTGACAGGTTCTCATCCTCCGCAATCTGATCCCGGGAAAGCCGCAGCAGCAGTTTTCCTCCGTCAATCATAATAATATGATCGGCAAAATTTTTTATTATCCTGAAATCGTGGCTTACAAAAATGATGGTGCGCTTTTCTTCCCGCAGTTTTCCTACCAGAGCCATAAGCCGGGCCGCGGCGGCATCGTCCAGGGATTCGGTCCATTCGTCCAAAAAGAGCAGTCCCGGACGCAGAATCATGGACCGGGCAAAGGCGATAAGTTTCTGCTCCCCCATGGAAAGCATGGCGGGCCGTATATGAATGTCCTTGGTATAGCCCACGTCCCGCAGCGCCTCGGCGATACGCGCCTTCCGATCCGCCCTGCCCATGGCGGGGTAGTGTATCCTCAGGGGAAGCTCCAGGCACTGGTACAGATCCTGGTTTGACCAGAGCGCCGAATCCTGGAAGACCACCGCGCTCTCCCGGCGGAAGGCCAGGTTCTGCGCCCGGTTCATGGCGGCGATATTCCTGCCCCGGAACAGCGCCTGCCCCCCGGTGGGGATCAGGAGCCCCGCGGCCAGCTTGAG
>JAIROB010000247.1 GCA_031257695.1 Treponema sp.
AATCTTTACCTTTTCTTCCGGTGTAAACCTTTTTCTTGTGCCCATTGATCCCTCCTTGGGCTTTAGTTTACACCTTATAAGCTACCCTTTAAATCGGCAAGTTCAGCGTGGGCAGGACAAAAGGAATTCAGGCAAAGCCAAGGTTGCAAAGCAAAAGTTCGTGGTGTTTGTGTGGTTCGTGGTTATCCTCTTAATCTATGCTTTAGTCCAATCAGCCTAGTAGCGCCCTCGGGCTCCGAAAAACCACAGTCGGCCTACAGCCTTTGTGCGGTTTTTCGGAGCCACATTGTTCTCCACGGTCAGCTTTGCGTTATGAGCCCGCCCGCGAGATACCATCAGGCTATCAGCCGGAATTTGCTGGTAAAAATCGGCAATTTTCTGGAAGGAAAGCCCTCTAAGGTGTATGCCGCCCCCTTTGGGGTGAGGCTTTTCCCTTATGCGGCATGAGTATCTGATTGGCCCTTGTTTGGTAGTAATAGCTCCTCAACGAGGAGGGGTGTTTCTTTCTATAGGATTGTCGGAGATCCATCCAGCCTTATTCGGACGATAACCCGGGGCCGGGGGTCCGGGGGTATTGAACCCCCGGAGAGGGGGTAGCGTAAAAGCCGAAGGCTTTGGAGCGGGGGGGAGACTTCCCCCTCCTTATATAAAATATCATTGCGCCAGCCCGTCCTTGTGGTTGTTATTTTCTCCCTTTTTTTATAGAATGTGTTCCTATGCCGATTAAGATTCCACGAACCCTTCCTGCCTACGATGCCCTGCGGAGGGAAAATGTTTTTGTCATTACCGATGACAGGGCGGAACACCAGGATATTCGTCCCCTCAAGGTGGGGATAGTCAACCTTATGCCTACCACGGTGGACACCGAGGTCCAACTGCTGCGGCTGCTGGGGAACAGTCCCCTGCAGGTCGATATTAACCTGCTCCGCATGGGGAGCCACGAGTCGCGGAACGCGCCCCCGGGGCATCTGGAGCGGTTTTATGTAAACTCCGATGACATTATCCGGCAGAATGTCCGGTTCGACGGGCTGATCATCACCGGGGCGCCGGTGGAGACCCTGCCTTTTGAACAGGTGGATTACTGGGGCGAGCTCGCGGCGGCGTTGGACTATTCCACAAAAAACGTCTGGTCTACCCTGCATATCTGCTGGGGGGCTCAGGCGGGGCTGTACTACCGTTACGGGATACCCAAGCTGGAGCTGCCCCGGAAGCTGTTCGGGGTGTTTGCCCACGGGGTGAACGAGCGGCACACCGCCCTGTTCCGGGGTTTTGACGACGAATTCCTCGCGCCCCAGTCCCGGCATACCGAAAGCGACCGGAAGGCTATTGCCGCGGCGCCGGAGTTGTGCGTCGAGTCGGAAACCGATGAAGTGGGGGTCTTTATCGTCACCGCCCGGGAGGGGCGGGAAATATACGTTACGGGCCATCTGGAATACGATCCCCTGACCTTGGATAGGGAATACCGCCGGGATAGGGCGAAGGGGCTTCCCATCAATGTGCCCTGCAACTATTATCCGGGGAACGATCCCTCCAAGGCGCCGGTGGTCCGTTGGCGGGCCCATGCCCACCTCTTTTTCGGCAACTGGCTGAACTATGTGTACCAGGAAACGCCCTACGATCTGGCTGAACTGTGAGCTTTCCCCAAGCGCGCTGCCGGTTTTACCGGAGGCGAAACGCCACCGGTATGACCAGTCTGGCCTGACGGGGGGGCGGGCGGAAGGGAGCGGCGGAGTAGATGGCTTCCACGGCGGAGGCGTCCAGGGTTTCGGAGCCGCTGCTTACCGTTATCCTCACGTTGCTCACCTGGCCGTCGGTATGGATGACGAAACTTAGCTCGGCGACGCCCTGAATTCCGGCGCTGCGCGCCTCCGGGGGGTAGATGAGCCTGTTCCGTATATGGCGCTGGATGTGCTCGTAGTTGCTTTTGAGATAGGCCCGGGCGAGGGCGGCGTTCTCCGGCTCTGCCGGGTCAGGGCTTGGCGGGGGGGCGGGGTCTTGGGCGTTTTCCGGCGGAGTCTCCAGGGTGATAAGAGTTTCCGCGGGCGCTTCCGGCTCGGCAGGGGGGGGCGGCGGTTTTGGCGCGGACGGTGGCGGGGGCGGCTTTTCCGGAGCGGGCGGCTCTATCAGGGCGAGGTTGACCAGGGAAACGGCTTTGACGGAGGCTTTCCGGTTCGGCGCCCTCTGACTGTCCGGGTACTGAAGGGACAACATAAGAAGGCAGCCGTGGAGTCCTACGGAAACACAGAGCGTTAGGGACAGCAGCTTTGGTCTTCGTTTCATCGCTCTGATTTCTTATACACCCTTATGTCCCCGCCGTCAATCGCGGCCTGGCACGGCAATTCCGATTTCAAAATCCCAAAACCGAAAAGACCCGCGCCCCAATCGGAATTGCCGAGCCTGGCAGAGGCGCCTTGTAATTATGCCTCCGGAGGCTCTATAGTCTAAGAAAGGCTGAACTAAAAAAGGCTGAAGCGGTGAAAATACTATTTCTCCATGACGGGGCGGGCAAAGAAATTGCCGTGAACCTGTTACGGCAACTGGAAAAACAGGGCATTGAGGGGGAAGCCGCCCTTATGGAAGGGGATTGGGGATCCTCCGGGCCTCCTTTGGCGGAAATTCTGGGGGGCGCCACCCATGTGCTGGCGGTTTTTCCCGAAGCCGGGGGCTTAAACCCCGCGACCCTTCCCCGGTTTGCCTTTGCCGCGGGTTTTGCCTGCGGCGCCCGCCTGCCGCTGCTGATCTACGGCGGGGAAGCCCCTTCCCTGCCGCCCTGGAGCGCGGGGGAGCCGGTTCATCTTAGGGGCGAAGCCGATTTTTCGGCCTATCTGGAGCGGGAAGCCAAAGAGTGGATCCGGGAGCGTTCTATACAACAGGCCCGGGAGTCCCTGCTCGAAGGGGGGATTCCCTGCACTGCCGCGTCCCTGGGGCAGTGCATCGGGGAAAAGAACCTTGAAGCGGTAAAACTTTTTCTCCGGGCGGGGTTTTCCCCGGACACCCGGGACAAGGCCGGGGTTCCCCTGATCTGCCTTGCCGCCAGGGCGGGGGATAGGGAAATTACGGCGCTGCTCATCGGGAACGGGGCGTCGGTGAATGCCCCGGCCGGGGACCGGGGCGGCACGGCCCTTATCGACGCTGCCCTGGGGAAACATACGGACATCCTGGGGGATCTCCTGGGGGCCGGAGCGGACCCCAATGCCAAGAGCAAGGATGGCCAGTCCGCCCTGATTATCGCCGTGGGGCTGAACGATGAGCCCACGGTGGAGCTGCTCCTCAAGTCCGGCGCCAATGTGGACGATCCCGACAGCCTTGGCGTGAGCGCCCGGAAGTACGCGGCGCTTTTTAACCGGCCCGGGATGGTTAAGCTCTTCCGGACCTACACGACGCCCCCGGTTTCTGAAATTATAAATCAAAGGAGCGTAGATCCGTGAACACGAAAGCCGATGTGCCCGAACTGTTTGAGCGTATTGCCGCGGCCCGCTATTTTGTGGCCCTCACCGGCGCCGGGGTAAGCACCCTGTCGGGGATTCGGGATTTCCGGGGGAAGAACGGCCTCTATAACGATATGGACGCGGAAAAGATCTTCGACATAGAGTATTTCCGCCGGGATCCTTCATTTTACTACAAGGCTTCGGCGGACTTTATTTACAACGTCCATGAACGTTCCCCCTCGATTGTGCACACAAGCCTGGCGCTGCTTGAACAGAAGGGCTATTTGAAGAGCCTCATTACCCAGAACATCGACCTCCTCCATCAGAAGGGGGGAAGCCGGCGGGTGATCGAAATCCACGGTTCCCCCTCGGTTCACTATTGCCTCCACTGTTCCAACCTTTCCCTGGTGGAGAATCTGGCCGCGGAAGGCCCCGGCGCGGCGTTGCCCCGGAACGACGGCGATCTCCTGGGCTTTGACGACGCGGCGGCGCTGGTCAAGGCCGGCGATCTGCCC
>JAIROB010000252.1 GCA_031257695.1 Treponema sp.
AAACGGCTGGCAAACCCCGTCATCCGGGCTTACATAGAATCCCATCTGGTTAATGACGGCTGGACGCCGGAAGCAATCGCGGGAAGACTCCCTATCATTCATGGGAGCGGGGATTAAACAAACACACGAATGGGCTTATCAGGCAGTATCTGCCCAAAAGGACTTCGTTTGATAATCTGACCCAGAGGCAGCTTGACAGGATTACGGCCAAAATCAATAATCGTCCCCGTAAAGCTTTAGGCTATCGGACGCCTCACGAGGTCTTTTCAGAGCGAAAATTCGCACTTCAGATTTGAACTGGCGAAGGTATTTGACAAAACTGCATATATGGAGTACAACAGAAAAACAAGGGCTTATTTACGATTTAGCCGGGTATTTTGCGTTTTGCTGGCGGTAAAGCCGGAATTTGTTCCGATAATGTGCATAGGGGTATAGATTGGCGTCGGTTCACGAGTATAAACGGTTTGAAAACAGCCTGGTGTTACGGGCAAAAAGCCTGATCCTTTCGATTGGGAAGGGGGTTGTCTCCTTTTTCCGGGCCGTTTTCAGCGTCCTGACCCGCCGCTACACCGTTGTTTTGGTTCCCCACTCGGAAAAGCGGGTGTACAACATCCATGTCACCGTTCTATCCATGGCCTGCGCGGCCCTGGTTTTGGCGGGCATTGTGGGGGCCTTTTTCTGGAGCGGCGCCTCCTATAGCAGCGCCAGGGGAATCCTGGCGGACAAGGACGACCGGCTCAAGAGCGCCCAGGCCAGCCTGGATCAGCTCCGGGACGAAATTTCCCGGCTTTTGCGGACCGCCCGGGGCTTCGAAACGGCGCTTTCCGCTACCCTCTCCGCGCTGGGGGTGGATACTCCGGCGAATAAAGCCTCCTCGCCTTCCCTTTCCGGGGATTTTTCATCCTTCTTCGACATTAAGGAAACCTCCGAAGGATCCATGCAGGAGGCTATCGATATGCGCCGCCTGTCGGAATATTTGGCCTTCGCGGTGGAGCCGGTTAAAGAAATCGGCGCGCTGCTGGATTCCCAGAGCGCCCTGCTGACGGAGATCCCCAGCGTATGGCCCATCAAGGGCGGAATAGGCCATATTTCCATGTTTTTCGGCCAAAATGAAAATCCCTTCACCGGGCAGTACTACATCCACAAGGGGATAGACATATCCACCTACCGCCAGGGGGACGCCATTGTGGCCACCGCGGACGGACAGGTGGTTACCGTGGACTACGACGCCACGGGCTTCGGCAACTACGTCATCATCAAGCACAAACACGGATTTTACACCCGTTACGGCCATATGCAGCAGTTTCGGGTGACCACGGGACAGCGGGTGCAGCAGGGCGAAACCATAGGCTATATAGGCAACACCGGACTTTCCACCGGACCCCACCTCCATTACGAAGTCCATGTGGGCTCCGATGTGGTGGATCCCTTTAAACACCTCAATATCCGTTCCACCATTGCCAAAAACACCCGGTAATCCGGAGGGCAAGTCTATGTCCCAGGCCAAACTTGAAGATTTTTCCATAAACAGCATACTGGGCCCCGGTTCTTCCATTAACGGCGATATTGAATCCGGCGGCTTTACCCGGATAGACGGCAGCATCCGGGGGAACCTCTCCGCCAAAGGCCGGGTGGTGGTGGGCGAAAAGGCCCGGATGCAGGGCAACATCAGCGGGACCACGGTTACCGTCGGCGGGGTGGTATACGGCAACATCCTTGCCAGTGAGCGGATCAGCATCCTTGACACCGCCCTGGTCCTGGGGGACATCATCACCCGGCGGATCCAGGCGGATGAGGGCTGCCTTATCCACGGCAAGGTGACGGTGTGCCAAAGCGACGAAGCCTGGGACAAGGCCGTGGCGGAATACCGGGACGCCCAGGGGGTGCGATCCGCGCTTTCGGGCTTCGCCTTTATGCGGGAGACGCCGCCGCCGAAAGCCCTGGAAAACAGCCGTGGATAAAATAGACATCCCCGGCGGAGGGCTTTTTACCCCCGCATCCTACACGGCGCGGACGGAAACCAAAAAATCCGGCGGCAAGGGGGGGGTCAAAAAAAACGCCTTTTCCCGGTTGCTTGAGCGGCAGGAAGTCCGGGAAACGGAGGAAGTTACCCTAAGCGACTACCCCCCTTCGGAGGAGGCGCTTCAGGAACTGCTGGACGATGTGCACAGCGCGGGGGACGCGCTGCGTTTACGGCCCCTGGCGGAGGAGATCAGGCGGTACAAACAGGCGGTGCGGCATTTCCTGCGCTACGTGGTGACGAATAATTATTCGGTAAAGACGGAGAGTTATCTGTATAACCACGAGAAGCGCCGCAAGGTGCAAATAGAAGTGGCCGACCGGAAGCTGGAACAACTGGCGGCGGGGATCCTGTCCGGCCAGTTCGGCCAGATTGAGATCCTGGCCCGGCTTGATGAGATCACCGGTATCCTTGTAGACTTGCTACAGTAACGAGGCCCAGGAACAAAGGATGGACTATGGCCCAATCGGATGAATATGACGAACTAGAGGACGGCGAGGAGTATTCCGACGAAGATATTGCCGCGCTGGAAGATAAACCCTCCGAAGCGGAACTGGAGGAGACCGACGTAATTGTGGTGGCCGGGGACGAGAATCTGGCGCCGGACACCCCGGTCTACCGGCTCCGGCTCTCCTACTCCAACGAAACCTTTCTCGCTGCATACCACGGGGAGCCCCTGGGCAACAGGTCCTGGGTGCTGGTGCCCACCCGCTACGGCAGGGATTTGGCCCAGATCATCGGCCCGGTGCAGCGGGGAAATTCCTCATCCGCCGAAATTTCCCGGATTGAACGGCCCGCGGACCGGGAGGATCTGGAAAAATCAGCGCGCAACCGGCAGCAGGAAAAGGACGCTTTCAGGATCTGCAAGGAAAGGATCGAAGCCCACCGGCTGGAAATGAAGCTGGTATCGGTCCATTACCTGCTGGAGGAATCCAAGGCGCTGTTCTTTTTTACCGCGGAAAACCGGGTGGATTTTCGGGAACTGGTAAAGGATCTGGTGGCATTTTCAAAACCCGGATCGAGCTCCGGCAAATCGGGGTCCGGGACGAATCCCGGGTGGTGGGCGGCCTGGGGGTCTGCGGCCGCGCCTACTGCTGCCACGCGGTTTCGGACAAGCTCAAACCGGTCTCAATTAAGATGGCCAAGGACCAGAACCTTTCCCTGAACTCCATGAAAATTTCCGGCCCCTGCGGCCGCCTCCTGTGCTGCCTGGCCTACGAACACGGCTTCTACGGCGAACAGCGCCGCCTCATCCCCCAGGAGGGCGCCAGGATCGCCTATGACGACACGCTCTGGCGGGTGATCGAGGTCAACGTGGTGCTGGGTTCCGTAAAAATGAGCGCCGAAGGCGGACGGCAGCTTACCCTGCCCTCAACCCGTTTTGAAAAAGTCGAAGGAAAGTGGCAGGTCAAACAGCCCTCCTAGCGCAGCGGTTGCACTTTTATAAAAAGGGGGAAGTCTCCCCCACGGGCGCACTTCGTTGCGCCCTACCCCCTCTACGGGGGTTTCCACCCCCGTAACGCCCCCGCCTTTACGCCCGTACCACCGTTACCGGCCCCTCCTCCGTCCAGCCCAGGCGGTCCTCCCAGGGAGTCTCTTTCGCCTGGGGCCGCCGGTCAAAGATAATCAGCCAGGCGGACGCGGCGGCGTCTATACGGTCGCGGTACCGCGCTATCTGAGCGAGCCCCTCCTCCTGCACCGATTCGGGCGTCTCATACTTGTGCACCAGCTTTACTTCCAGAATATACCAGCGTTTCTTGTATTCCACCGCCAGGTCCATCCTCCCCCGGCCCGCCGCGTATTCCCGGTCTATCCTCCCGCCGCCGTTCAGGACCCGCTGCAAAAAGGCCATCAAAAGCAGGTGGGGAAAGGCCTCGGTGTAATCCGACTTTTCTTCCCAAATTTCTGAATGTTTCCGCCAGAACCGCTGAAATTCCCGCAGCAGGGTGTCCATGTCCAGGGAACCGTCGGCCTTCTGCCATTGCCATTCGGGCAGCGGCATCGCCATTTGGGCGCCGTAGGTGATTTCCCGGGCCAATACCTCCCGGTATATGGGATTCGCCACCGAGGGCGCCCCATCTATGATGGCGACCAGGCCCAAATCGAGGCACAAGCGGAAGGCTTCCCCGGCGGCGAGGTTCATGTCCGATTCGCCGGTCATAAGGGTTTCCATGACCTTTCTGATGCGGGGATCTTCAAGCCGCCAGGCCAGGGCATCCAGATGGGTTTCCCGGGCCTGGATCATCTGCTCCCGCGCCTCCATGAGGTGGTCAACCGTCACCGTTTCCCGGCTCGTTTCGTCCAGCACCCGCATGGTGGCCCGTTTAAACAGGGAATTGACAATCCATGGCTGGCCCCGGGACTGGTCGTACACATAGCCAAGCGCTTCCCCGGCTATCTCCTGCCCGGTCTCCACGGTCCGCTGGGCAAACAGCCTGGCGATGTCCTCCCGCCGGAAATTGGAAAGCACAGCGGAGTCTTCTTTTATATTGAAGGGCGACCCCGGATTGGGGGCGACCCCGCTCTTGGCGGCGGTGATGTAATCTTTCAGGTCCCTCATCCCTACCAGGGCGATGGACCCGGGAAACACGCCGGGCCCCCGGGCCGCAAAGCCGCCCCGCAGTTGCCGCAGAAAGCTGATGAGGGTTTCCCCTTCCAGCACGTCAACCTCGTCGAACAACACCACCAGGGACCTGGGGGCTGTCAATTCCGACCAGTTCTTCAATATGTCGCTGAGCATACTGCTGGCGTCCGAGGTTTTCAGCTCCGGCGCCGGGACGCCGAAAGCCTCCGCATATTGCCGTATGGCCGCGCAGATACCGGGCATGGCCCGTTCCGGCTCGGATATTCCCTGACAGCGCTCGACGCTGACATAGCAGGCAAGGGCGTCATCGCCGTTGAATTCGCCGCTGTTGATCTCCCGCATCCAGCTCTGCAAAAACGTGGTTTTCCCCGTCTGCCGGGGGGCGTGGAGAACCCAGTAGAGCTGGTCCCGGATATAGCGCTGGAGCTGGGCTCCCACCAGGCGTTCCTCCGGGGGCAGCATATAGTGATCCCAGGGATTGCAGGGGCCGGTGGTGTTGAAAAACCGGACCGGCCTCTTTGCTTTGACTAACTTGTCCATGCTTTCAGCATAGCCGCAAAACAACCTTTTGAGTAGGTGAATCTGCTCCATATTAGTTAGTATTTACTAACATTTGCGACAAATAAAAAACCCCGCCGCAGGGCCGCAGGTCTTACCGGGCGGCAGGCAGGGTCACGCTGCGGCAAAACAGGCCCTGTTCAGCAGAGAAACGCCGCCGCATGCATTGCCGTGATATTGCCGTCAAACTGATCATAAACCGATTTGACGCTTTCAATTAAAACCGGCTCTTTCTGAACCTCGTCCAAAATTGCCCGGGGATAAAGCGTCTTCCACTGATCCGCTGTTAATAACCGATAGTCTTTCCTTTTTACCGGGTCCTCTATTGAAAGATAAGCATAATCCGGAAAACAATGACCGGCGAGGGTTGTCTTGCCGGTCTGCCGCGCGCCGGTCAGAACGAGGATGCGTCCGAACTTGCCGGAACGTTTTTCTTGAATATAATCAGATAGAATTCTCCGCTTCATGCGGTTATTATCGGCTATTTTAAATATTACGTCAATATGTAAAGTTTTGGTTTAAATATTACGTCCCGACATTGACAATTTGCAAAAGCGTATATACCATAAGGAACGTTATAATGAAAATTACAGGAAACAAACATCCGGTTATGACAGACAGGCGTATAGCGGAATTACAGGATTTTGAAACAAAAGATTTCAGCGACTGCCCGGCACAAACCCCGGAACAATTAACGGAATTCAAACCCAAATACCCCGATGACAGACTATACAGACCGGTAAAAAAGATCGTGCAAATTCGCCTTGACGCTGATGTGCTAGAATGGCTGAAACAAGCCGGTCCAGGATATCAAACGCGGGCAAATGCCATTCTTAGACAAGCCATGTTACATGGCGCAGTAATGAGCCCGGGCCGAAGGACAGGGGGAACAGCCGGGAACACCGCCACGCCAATGGCGGCGACGCAGGTGATGGCGGGAATTATGACATTGCGACACCAGAAGACGGCGAAGAGATTGCAGAGGGAGATTTCTTCGCCTATATCTTTTTTGACAGAAAGAGGGATCCCCTGTTCTGTATCACTCATGGGATTTTTTATAAAAATACACCTTGTAAAGAGCCATTACGCCATTCATCCATATTGTCCTTATTCGGTGTAAAACACCTGATCGGTTATTTTATTGACAAACTCGTATTTGATGGTCCGCTCAAGCCCTTCGGCAAGGCCTACCGGCGGCTGGAATTCCGTATTTCGTATATTGGCGGCTTCAAACATGGTGTTAGCGCAAAACTTTTTCACCCGGATTGAACTGATGGAAAACTTTTTATGCGATATTTTTGCCAGCAAGTCAAAACAGAGGCCGCCAGTTAAACCGATCCAATAGGGCCAGTGGAACAGGCTTTCGGATTTCCCCAAGGCACGGCGTACAGCGGCAACTAGGGTATTCATGTCAAAATCAGGTTTGTCGATATAATTGAACAGATGTTCGCCGGGAAGATTATGCAGATTGTATTCGATAAAGGCGGCGACATTTTCAACATACGCCATGGACTTGACATTCGTCCCCTTCCCCACCATGAGGAATTTACCTCCCGCAATTTGACGCAGCAGGTTATACACATTCCCCC
>JAIROB010000031.1 GCA_031257695.1 Treponema sp.
CCAAGGTTTCCCGCGCTCAGGGTTTTGATCTCCACAAATTCCACCTTGGGGCTGGCGTATTCCGTGCGGAGCTCCGTGATCTGCACTTTGGGAATCCGGTCGTTCCTGGCGCGGAAGGGAATCAGCGCGCCCAGGGTGTTCCCCAGCTCATCCTCCACCAGCAGATCCGCTATGATCCGTTCTCCCCCCTGCATGGCCTCCGCCAGAGTCACCAGCGCCGACGACTGCTCGCCCGTTGTCCTGTCCTTTATGGACAGGATATCCAGGGGAGGGTCGAAATTGAGGGACTGCACGGCGACGGACTTGGAGAACTCAAATTGAATTTCCCGGACGGAAAGAGCTTTGACCCCCAGAAACACCGGCGTTTCAGCGCTGGCTCCCAGCGCATCCTGGATAGCCTGCCCGGTAGAGCAGGAACAGGCGCCGAACAGGACCGGCAGGATGATCCCCCAGGGAACCGACATTCTAATCTTTAACATAGTTGCCTCCTCCCCGTACTATGGATCGGAGGCGTTTTTTGCTTTAGTGATCGGGGAAAAAAATGAAAAATAGACGGGCCGTTGGGTCTACAGCCTCAATGCTTCCACCATGTAGCGGATGTCAAAGCCGCCGCTTCCGGCTCTCTTCATCTCAACCACAAAAATAAGGGAGCCGTCCCGGGGGGCAATCACCGCCTTCCGTATGCGGTAGGAGCTGATAAGGGGCCGCTTGACCGTAGGGGCGCCAACGACATAGGTCCGTTTGGAGCCGTCCCCGGCGGTTCTTTCCAGGTTGATGAAAAAGGAAGATTTCAGGGCGCTGCCGCTGCCCTCAAGGGTGGGGATCAGGGTTGCCTTATAGGAAACGCCCGCTTGAAAATCCCGAAACTCGACAATTTCCCCGCCGTCGCCGGCTTTGCCGGAGGTTTCCAGGGAAATGTAGAGGGGCTGTCCCTGGAGGAGAAAATCGACCCCGTAGCGGTTCGCCAGGGCGCCGTTTTGGGCGATGAGCCGGTACAGGGCGCCGGAGCCGTTCTGTCCGTTTGTTACCGCTCCGGCGTTGGTATAGGAAACCCTGCCGCCGGGCACAAAGTTGTTTTTAGGCACATCCACCACCGCCAGCTCCGCCCAGGGTCTGAGAGAGCCCGATTCAACTCCGTATTGGGCAAACATATAGATCCTGCCGTCCGGCGAAAAGCCCAGGTCCACAAATGACGCATTGTCCCCCGCCCAAAGCCGCAAACCGCTGAGAACCAGGACGATTAGAACAAGGTAGAACGATTTTTTCCGCAACATAGGAGACTCCTCATATATAAATATCGGAATATAGTTTCAAGTCTTGAGCTAAGGATCTGTACGGGGTAAAAAATCCCGCTTTACATTATTTTCATTTTCTATTATACTGACCCTCCTATAGAGCAATTCTCCGAAAGGAAGGTTTAGTATGTCCCGCACCTGCGATATTTGTGGAAAACACACCGTCACCGGCAACAAGGTGAGCCACGCCCATAACCGTACCCGCCGCACCTGGAAGCCGAATTTACACAAAATCAAGACCGAAATTCAGGGTTCCACCGTCACCCTCAAGATCTGCGCCCGTTGCCTTAGAAGCGACTACATTACGAAAAAAGTTTAGCGCCCGGGGCTGTTCCAAAACTCCGGTTTTGAAACGGCCCCGCGTGCTCTACAGGCTTCTATGAACCGCTGTGGCTGTTTTTTTTCTCGAACAGGAGCGTTGCCTGCTCCCGCACCTGATTCACCAGGTCCTGGTAATTCTCTTTGAGGGTATTCATGGTTTGGGTGTAGGGTTTCACGAAATCCGGGTCCTGGAGGGGGTCAATCTGCACCTCCCGGCCCAAACGCCGGGACAGTTCCTCCTCCTTTTGGCGCAGTTTGGGGGCGTACTGCCGGCGGAGAAGCTCGTCGTACTGGGCCATTTCGTCGAGGTACTGGGATATCGCCTGGAGGAACTGCCTGTACAGCGTCGTAAACCGGCCGTCCCTAATCACCGCCTGGAGGCCCCTGCCCGCCGCTTCGATGCGGCTCCGGTCGTCCTTAACGGCCGGAAGGTTCACCTGGGTTATGAGCAGATCGAAAACGCCCTGTTCCAACGCATCCCGCTCCTCACGGGGGCATTTTTTCAATTCCCCCTCAAGCCCGTCTTTGGGGTTTTCCAGAAAAGCGTTGGCCAGCTTTTTACCCCGCTGCTTTGCCTCATACTGATCGATGCTGCTCCGGTCGCCTTTTATCGACTCGGTCCTTTCCAGGGCCAATTCCAGGGCGCTCTTTATCTTACCCATACCTGTTCCGCCTTTGTGTTTTTGCTGTCATAGGGCTGTTTCAAAACCTCGGCTTTGCAATAACAGCCTCTGCTACAAAATACTAAAAATTCCGGCCCCGGTGCAAATGGCGTCCATCTTTTTATCCCAGCTTTCGGTGGGCACCCGGGGGATGATCTGTTGTTCAATGCAGAGAGCTACGGCGACGTAGGGCTGACCAAGCCCGTCCAGCCTGGCAAAGAAGCGGTCGTAGTAGCCCTTGCCGTGGCCCATGCGGTTGCCCTGCCGGTCAAACGCCATGCCCGGGGTAACCAAAACAACCGTTCCTCCGAGGATTTCCCCGCTCTGGGGCGGGAATTCTTCGGGCAGGGCCGAGTCTTCGATAAGGGGCTCCCGTATGCCGAAGGCGCCGGTATGCCAGGGGCCGCCGGCGGACCTGATACAAAAGAACCGGGCTATTTCCCCCTCAACTATGGGGAGAAACACCTTTTTGCCCTGCCGGAAAGCCAGATCCAACAGGGGCGCCGTCTCGATTTCATCGGGGGCGGAAAGGAAAAGCAATACCGTTTCGGCGTCCCGCCAGGGCTGGTAGGATGCCATAAATTCCGCCGCCCTTCGCCCTTCCTCCTGAAACACCCCAAAGGGCACGTCCGCCAATTGTTTCCGCAGAGCTTTACGAAGCTCCTGTTTTGGAGTTGCCATGGGGGAAGTATAGCAGATAAGCCCCGGACCGGTGAAGCCGTTTTCACTTGACTGTTGCCGGTTCATTCCATATATTCGTAACAGAAACGGTTCCCCCCGCCGGGTTTCTCCCCGCGGGGTTTGGCCGCCATGGCGCGGCACGATAACAATTCAGGATTTTACCATGGCGGAACAACAAGAGATCGCCCTCCCCCCCGGATATGAAGGCCTCACCTTTGAAAAGGTCTGGGCCATGTTCCAGGAAACCGACCGGAAATTCCAGGAAACGGATAGGAAATTCCAGGAAACGGAGCGCTTCCTCAAGGAACAGGCCCGGGAAACGGAACTTCAGATGAAGGAGACGGACCGCAAGATCAGCAAACTGGGCAGCCGTATCGGCGATCTGGTGGAAGAACTCATTGCCCCCAATATTGTGGAGAAGTTCAACAAA
>JAIROB010000158.1 GCA_031257695.1 Treponema sp.
TACCTGGACAACCCCGACGTGCCTGACCCGGACCTGGTGATCCGCACCGCCGGAGAGTACCGGACCAGCAACTTCCTCCTGTGGGAAGCGGCCTACTCGGAATATTACATTTCTGATATACTGTGGCCGGACTGGACCGAAGCGGATTTTACGGCCGCGGTGGCGGACTTTCAAAAACGGGAACGGAGGTATGGCGGCGTCCCCGGAGGGCGGATACACCATGAATAAACTTGTTCAGCGGCTCCTGGTATTTATCATCGGCCTGCCCCTGGTGGTTGCCCTGGTGTTGTGCCTGCCCCAGAAAAACCACATCGCCGTCAACGCGGCGGTGGTGCTCCTCAGCGCCCTGGGCGCGGCGGAATTTGCGGATATGCTCCGAAAAAAAGGGCCCGCGGTTTCCCGCCTTGAAGCGGGCATTCTGGGCAGTCTGGCTCCCGCCGCCATGACCCTGATGGTCAGTTTCGGTTTTGGGGGCCAGTCCATTCCCCTGGCGCTGGTTATGGGCGCGTCCTGGCTCCTGATCTCCCGGATCTTTGCCGGGGCGGGTAAATTTGACGCCGCGGTGAGCCGGATTGGATCGGGCTTCGCGGTGATGATCTACCCCGGCCTTTTTTTGGCCTGGATAGTCCGCATGAGCCTTTTTCCCCGCTCCGACATGATCATCCTCATGTTTCTCCTGACGGTGATCGCCAACGATTCCGCTGCCTGGGCCCTGGGGATGCTCTTCGGCAAAAACAACCGGGGCATAATTACCGCCAGCCCCAACAAGAGCGTCGCGGGGTTCCTCGGCGGTTTTGCCGCGTCGATCCTGGTGGGCGTAGGCGCGGCGCATTTTATCCCCGGAACCTTTTCGTCCCCCCTTGGGGAGCCTCTTCCGGGGATTATCCTGGGTTTCGTTTCCGGTCTGGCCGCGACCCTGGGCGATTTGGGGGAATCCGCGATAAAACGGAGCGCAAACGTTAAGGATTCCGGAACCGTTATTCCCGGCCGGGGAGGGGCGCTGGACACCGTCGATTCCATAGCCCTGGCCGCTCCGGCCTACTACGGCCTGTACCAACTGCTCTTTAAATGAAAAAACGGGTTGCCGTGCTTGGCGCCACCGGCTCCATCGGAAAAAGCGCCCTGGATGTGCTGCGAAATAGCAAAGACGACTTTGAAGCGGTCCTCCTTTCCAGCCATACAAACCGGCAGGGCCTGCTGGATCTGGCGGAGGAATTTCCCCGGGCGGCGCTTGCCCTGGCCGGACCGGACGGCGGCGGCACGGAGGGCGCCCCCGGAATACGCTACCGCGGCCAGGCGGGATTGCTGCGCGCCCTTTCCGAATGCGGCATGGACCTGGCGGTAAACGGCATTGCGGGCGCGGCGGGACTGGCCCCTTCCCTGGCGGTTCTGGAGGCCGGCGCGGACCTGGCGCTGGCGAACAAGGAAACCATGGTCATGGCCTCCTCCCTGGCGCGCAAAAAGGCGGCGGAAAACAAGGCCCGGATCTTTCCGGTGGATTCGGAACACGCCGCCATCCACGCGCTTCTGCGCTCCCAGGGGCGGGAAAACCTGGAGGAGCTGCTCCTTACCGCGTCCGGGGGGCCCTTTCGCGGCTGGTCCCTGGAAGAGATGGCCGCGGTTACCCCGGCCCAGGCGCTGGCCCACCCGACCTGGAGCATGGGCCCCAAGATCACCGTGGATTCCTCCACCATGGCCAACAAGGGGCTTGAGGTGATCGAGGCGGCGGCTTTGTTTTCCCTGGACGTAGCAAGGGTGAAGGTGGTGATCCACCCCCAGAGCATTGTCCATTCCATGATCCGCCTCAGGGACGGCGCGGTGTACGCCCAGCTCTCCAAACCGGATATGCGGCTTCCCATACACCAGGCCCTCTACGGGGACGACTGTGTTCCCTGCCCCTTCGGGAGGCTTGACTTTGACGGCCTTACCCTGAGCTTTGAAAAGCCCGATTTTGAGCGTTTTCCCATGCTCGCCCTGGCGTATCAGGCCGGGGAACGGGGCGGCCTGTGTCCCGCGGCCTATAACGGCGCCAACGAAGCCGCAGTGGCGGCTTTTCTTGGCGGCTCCGTTCCCTTCCTTGCCATACCGGACATTGTCGCGTATGTTTTAAGCAGGGATTGGAAAGGGGGAGAATTCGATTTGGAATCCGTGCTGGAAGCCGACCGGAGCGCCCGGCTCCTTGCGGAAGGGTATATCGCTCAAAAATGGGAGAAATAGCAATGCTGGTGGCAAAGATACTGTTGGGCCTCGTCGGTTTGGGCGCGGTGGTTTTTATCCATGAACTGGGACACTGCATAGCCGCCCGGCTGGTGGGCATAGAGGTGGAGGCCTTTTCCATAGGCTGGGGCAAGCCCGTCTTCAAAAAAAAGGCGGGGGGGGTGGAATACCGGATTGGCATATTCCCCATCGGCGGTTACTGCAAGATGAAGGGGGAAAACGAATTCCGGGAGGCCTACGAAAACAACGCCAACGCCATTCCCCGGACCAAGGGCTCTTTTTACGGGGTCAGCCCCCTGCGGCGTATCATCGTGGCCGCCGCGGGTCCCGGCTTCAACCTTATCTTCGCGGTCCTGGTCCTTTCGATCCTCTGGGGGATTGGGTTCGAGGTGCATACCCTGGACAACCGGATCGTGCTGGTTTCGGACATTGATCCGGGGGAAACATACCCCGCGGATCAGGGGGGCCTCCAAACCGGGGACAGGATCGTCGACATAGACGGCAACCCTGTGGCGAACTACCATGACATTCAGGAACTTATCGCCACGAACCCGGAGAAAAACCTGTCCCTCCGGGCGCTGCGGAACGGGGAGCTTGTGGATTTGACGGTGCGGCCCAACCTGGACAAAAGCTCCGGCACGGGGAAAATCGGGGTGTACTTTTGGTCCGAGCCGGTGATCGCCGCGGTCGAGGAGGGAAGCCCCGCCGACCTCGCGGGCCTGCGGGAGGGGGACCGGATTACCCGGATAAACGGGGAGGATTTTACCTACACCGTGGCGCTCTTCAGGATACTCCGCGACAGGCCTCCGGTTCTGGAACTGGAGTACGAACGGGACGGCAGGCCCCTGCAGACCGGCCTGGTTGTGCGCTACACCGACGCCGGGGCTGAGGACATAGGCATAAGCTACGAAAGTATCCGGTTCCGCACCCCCCGGCTTTCCCCGGCTGGGGCGCTGTCCAAGGGCGTCCGGGAAGCGGGGAAGACCTTTGCCCTCTCCGTTAAGAGTTTCTCCCTCCTTTTCCGGGGCATCGATCTGACCCAGGCGGTTTCCGGGCCGGTGAGGATTACCTACATGGTGGGGGACATAGCCGCGGAGGGCTTTAACCGGAGTTTCGGCGCGGGGATCAATTCCATGGCGAGTTTTCTCGCGCTCATCTCCATCGCCCTCTGTATCATGAATCTCCTCCCCCTTCCGGTGTTGGACGGCGGCTTGATCATCCTTTTTGTGCTTGAAATCATAAAACGGAAGCCCCTGCATCCCCGGTTTGTCAGCGCTTTTCAGACCGTGGGGGTGGTTTTGATATTCGGGTTGATGCTTTTTGCTGTTTTCGGGGATATTTTATTTTTAACTCGCCGATAATGTGGGTAAGGAGTCTTGGGTGAAAAACAAAGTGAGAACCTGCCGCCGGATATTCAGGGGAATCTGTATTCTTGCAACGCTTTTGACCGCCCGAACGGCGTACCCCCAGTCTTCCCCTGCGGGACTGGACCCCGCGGTCCTGGCCGCGGGCCATACCGGCGCTGTTTCGGCCATGGCCTTCGATTCGGTGCGAAACTATGTCCTTACCGCCGGCATGGACGGCTTTCTGGGGATATGGAATATCAGGACCTTTTCCGCGGCGGATCATTTCCAGGCAAGCCCCTACCCGATTCGTTCCATGATACTCAGGCCGGGAAAATCCCAGATTGCCCTGGTGGAAAGCGACGGGGTGGGGGCCTACAGGATCTCCGCCTGGGACTACGCTCTGAAGCGGAATCTATTCACCCTGCGGTTTCGGGACCCCGTAACCTTTATCAATTATTCCGCCGCGGGCAACTTCCTTATAGTGGCCCGGAGCGCCAGGGCGGGGGTGGTGTTTATCCACCCCGAGACCGGGGAAACCCTGGATTCGCCGCCAAACCAGACGGGGAACATCATCTTTGCCGCCACCGGCAGATCCGAGCGGACCATGATGACCTATGCCGCTTCGGGCCAGATAGCCTATTGGGAATTGAACACCGGCAGGATGATACAGAATTCCGTGGCGCCCCCCAATCTGGGCAGCCCCGTTTTATTCGGAAACAACCGCTACCTCTGCGGCATAGACGCTAACGGGCTGGCGGTTTTGGACGCCGTGACGGGCAAGGAAATTGCCCGGGACCGGAATGTGGACCGGGGCAGGCTTTTTCCTGTGGCATCGTCGGACCTGTTGGAATTTTTGTACCTGGGGACTTTGAACAACAGCGCCAACCGGGGCAATATCGTCCTTACCCATTATACCATTACCACCAGCGGAACCCTGGAGGGCAGTAACCGGACCACCTTTTCCGCCATGCCCCTGATCTCCAGCGGGGTAGGCGCGGGCGGGGGCTCCGTTGCCCTGGGCGCGGTTGACGGGGGGGTGTGGATTTTTGCGACAAGCCATTCCGAGCCCCAGCCCATGAACAGGGTTACGCTCACCCGTATAAATTCCGCGGCGGTTTCCGGCGAAAGCCTGGCGTTTTTAACCGAGGATAACCATCTGAGCATCCTGCCCCTGGATTTCTACCTGCTCAGGGACAGGAATACCATGACCCTGGAAAGTTCCCGGAACAACGCCCACATAAGCGGGGATCCCTCGGCTAACGGCAGGTTCCTGCTCTGGCAATCCAACGACATCCGTTCCTACCCCATTCTGATAAGCGGCGCGGGCTCTCCGGGGCGCACCGATGTCGTCCTGGGCCGCCTGGCGCTCAGGCATCCCCTCCGTTCCGTTTCCCTGCTGGACAATCAGATCCTCTTTCTGGATTCCACGGGGAACATCACCGTGCTGTCCACCGAAACCGGCAACAGCAATTTTTCCTACACCGCCACGGATCCCCTGGATGTTTCGTTTTTCGACAGCGAAAACATCATCATCGGCCACGCGGACCTGAGCCAGAATTCCCCCTTCCTCCTGGTGAATACCGTCACCGAAGAAACGGTTCCCTTTAACTATCCCGCCACGGTGGGCGCCAAATTGTACCGCTCCGCCGACGGATCCATGTACGGGGGCGTGGTGGAGGGCTCCTCGGACAGCGCCACCACCGCCCTGCTGCTGCTGGATGTGGAAGACCCCGGCGCCTCCAGACGGCTGGTCGAATACCAGGGGGAGGACACCGCCTTCATCATCGCCCGGAGCGGCAGTTCCGTGGCCTCCACCATGGGCGGCAACGGCCCCACCCTCCACAGCGGCCGGGGTTTTGTTGCCTTCCAGCGGATCCCGAGCCTGCCGGTGAACCTCATCGGGAGCGAGAAGTACTTCATCGTCCTGGGGAAAGACGGCTCCATAAGCTGGCACAACAATGCCACAGGCTCCCTGCTGGCGCGGCTGCGGCTCCTGGAAACCGAGTGGATTATGGACACCGCGGATCGGGGAATGCTCCGGGGGCCGCTCCAAAAAAACTGAAGGCAGAATCCGATGTACAGGCAGGAGCCTCTCCTGTTCGCTGCCGCCGCCCCGCTGCCCGCTAATTGCCCTTCCCCCGCTTTAGATTAGAGGCGTTTATGCCGATAGGGTAGAGGGGGTTGCTATGTTTGTAAAAAAACTGGGGGCGGGCGCGTTGTTGGCCATGGCTCTGGCTGTTTCCGCCCAGGGAGCCACGGTTTCGTTTATGGTGATTGAAACGGGGATACGGGAGGAGATTCCCACCGCGGATTCCTCACGGCTCTGGGAATACGCGCTGCTGGACGTGTTTTTCGACACCGGGCATATTGTGAGTAACGCCCCCATACTGAGGGCTGCCGAAAAGCCGGGGAAGAACCTTCCCGACGAGGCAAGGTCGTCGCTGAGCGAAGCCCTGGAGGGGGGCGCCGAATTCTTCGTCGTGGCGGTGCTGGAGTATCAGAATCCGCCCCAGGGCGGAACAGCGGATCTGCGGCCCCGCAACATCTCTCTGCGGCTTTTCAAAACCGCGCCCTATCGTTTTATGTATTCCCAGGAGTATGCCGCCCCTGATCTCCGCGCCGCGGGCATGGACGAAGTAAAGAATGCCATGCAGGTTGCCAGGGCGCTGGCGGCTCATCTGCGAGATTGACGTTAAGGAAGGAACTGTATGAAAAAGAACCGTACCGCCCTGTGGGTAAGCTGCGTTTTGCCGGCCCTCCTGATCCTGGCCGGCGCTTCCGTATGGGAGGGCTCCGCCGCGGTGTCCGTCGCGGGAGAACTTCCCGAAGGGGCCTATTATGTGGCCACCAATTCCTTCCCCCGCAATACGGTGGTGGATGTGACCAACCTGGAAAACGGCAGAACCATCCGGGTCATTGTTGCCGCAAGCCTCGATTCTCCGGGGCTCCTGGCGATGCTCTCCCGTAACGCCGCCACCGCCATAGGCGTGCAGGTCCGGGGCATAGGCCGCATCCGCATGTCGGCGCCTTCGGACCCCGTGGCTTTTTCCCGGTTTACCGAGGAACGGGAGCTTTCGGGGGGCGGGAATCCCCCCTCCGGCGCCGTGGTCAGTTCCTCCCTGCGGACCGCCACGGTGGGGGATCTTGCCGCCTCAACCCCGGAGGACAGGTTCTACAGCACGGTTATAAACACGCCCGAATCCTATGCCCCGCCCGCGGTGGCCTATCCCCAGGACGGGTCGGTCCACGCTGAACCCCGGCCTGCCTGGATTCTCGAAGAGGCCGGGGCGCCGCCGGAGATTACCGAAACCCCCTATCCCGACGCTCCGCCCCTGCTGTACGATCCGCCCCTGGCCGCAGTTCCCGCCCCGGAGCCGGCGCAGCCGCAGCCCATGCTGGTGGCCCCGGCCGCCCCCTATCCCAACACATCCCTAAGCTCAAGTCCCTATGCGTGGCAGGCTTCGCCTCCCTACATAGCCCCTCCCGCGGAGGCGCCGGAGCTTCCGCCGGATTCGCTCATTACCCTGGAGAACGCGGAGGATCGCCCCCCCCGGGCGGCGGCCAGGGAACTGCTCCCCATTCCACCGCCGCCCCGGCAGGCGGGGACCGGAGCCGCCGGGGACGACACCTATCTGGATCCCCGGTACTTTATAGGCCCCATCCCGCAGCCCTCGCAGGCCCCCCGGCCTGCGGCAAGGGTTGTCCCGCAGCCGAATCCCCCGCAAGCCGCTCCTCCCCCACAAGCCAATCCTCCCCCGCAGGCTCCCGCGGCCGGGGAATCGATTTTCTCGGTTCCCGTTATTACCCGGCTTGAGAGCGGAAAGCAGTACGTACAGATTGGAGCCTTTACCCGGCCGGATACCCTGGAAACCGCGGTGGCCCATGCCAACAAGAGCTATCCCCTGGCGATTCAGACCGGCGGCTCGGACAATACCCTGGTGTACCGGCTGCTCATCGGGCCGCTCAACGCCGGAGAAAGCGCGGCGGCGCTGCAGCGGGTCAAAAACGGCGGGTTTCCGGACGCGTTTGTCAGGACAAAGTGACAGGGGAAGACAGGAGGCCGCATCCACTGCCTCCTGCTCCCTTTTCCTGCTTCCTAATGCATCTTTGTCCAGTAGGTGACGAAGATGAATTTCTGAGTCGGGTGGTCCCTCCGGGGATAGGCCATTAACCCCCAGTCGAAGTCAAGGTTCAGGTCGTAACTTTCCGCGGGAATAGCCGGCACCATGCCTTCTATCCAGGTGCCTGCGGACACCGAACTCGTGCTTTCGTAGCCGTAGCCAAAGCCCACGCTGGCCCCGACAGACACTCCTCCGGCGGTGGCCTTAGCGGATATTTCCGTTTCCATGTCAAAGGCGAAGGAGGATTCCCTCCCGCTGACAGTTTGAATGTTGATGACCGTGTTTCCCTGGCCCATGCCCGCGGTCATGTGGGTGTTGGTGGAGAAAAGCCCCTGGCTCCCCGCCTGACTCTTTTGCTGGTCCCGATCCGAAGGCGTGTAATAGCTCCAGGGAGCGCCCAGGGTGTGGTTCAGGCTTATCCGGTCCTGCGCCGGAACTCCCGCGTTGTAGTTGGGCAGGGGAACATGGTACTGATGGGGCTTGCGGGGCACGTTGACGGTCAGCATGTCTCCGGGTTTGGCGTCCTCCCCCGGGGGAGAGCTGATAACCTCGTAGTAGTACACGTCGAAGGGCACCGCCGTAAAGATCACCAGGTCCTGGGCGACGGGGGTGCTCCAGCCCCAGGATTCGGAGAGTTCCACGGAACTGGACTGGGTCCAGGAGGTGTTTTGCTTAATGGAGGTTTCGAACTCCGCGCTGGCAATGTTGAAGGGAGCCCTGAATTCGAAGCCCACGGATATTCCCACGGAGAAGCTGGCGCTGTTGCTTGAGCCGGAGCCGGAGCTTGTGCTGTAGCCGAAGGAGGTGCCGCCGGCTCCGTTGTCGTTGATGCCGTCGTGGTAGGGCGGGGAGGCGAGGACCGCTATGACCTGGGGATCGGTAAAGAGGAATTCGCGGTCCCCCGTGTCCCGCAGGATAAAGCTGTCGTCGTCAACATTGGGAAGGCAGCCGGTTGGGTAGCTAATGAGGGCCGTGCCAGTGGATGTGGATTTGCGAAAGATTCGATAAGAGCCGTTTGAATAATAATAGATACTTATATCGGTATCGCTAAACGATACTACGTCGTCTTTCCGGTCGCCGGTAACATCCCCCATCACGATATCGGCAGTGATGGATAGTGCACCGTATTCTGTTCCATCCAACTGCACAAATTGAGAGTTCTTGAATGTATAAATGCTGCCGCCGGCGCAGACATCCGGTTTACGGTTGCCGTCCATATCCCCGACAGCCAAGCGGGGAACATTGAGGTACGTTGTCAGGTTGCTAAGTACTACGGGCTCCCATTCAAAAACCGGGTTAAAGCTAGAATCTATGGCGGTCCGCAGGAGCCGCAAACCTCCATGGTGTGTGGTAATTCTGACGAAAAAAACAGTGTCCGGCAGCCCGTCTCCGGTAAAATCCGCGGAAACAACATTGCCTCCGAAGCCGTCGACACTGCCGGTGTGCAATACAGCGAAACCTGTGTCCATGTCGTCCAGAATAACATAGCGCGCGTCAGCGCTGGCGGAATCCGTGCCGATTATGATGCAGATTTCATCCTTGCCGTCCTGATCATAATCAGCGGCGCTTACCGCGGGATGCCATATTGAGTTGGCGGGAAGTCCGCTTGCATAGGGCTGAATGTCTATCTGGCGGATTATATTTGTACCATTGTCCAGGATACCCACATACCCGTCCGAGTTTCGTGAAAGGGTGAAAATGCACTCCTGCTTTCCGTCTCCGTTTAGGTCCGCTGCGATAAGCGAGTCTAGGGATCTCCCCTCTATACTGTGAGCCTTACCGCCCGAAGAAAAGAATGATCCGCCTCCGTATGTACTGAATTCACTTTTCTCTGTGAATAATGTCCTATTTGGATTATCATCCCAGAAGGTAATGACGACCACCTGATCTCGACCCTCTCCCTCCAGGTCCGCCGCGACTGATCTACGTTGGGTACCAGTACCAGACTGTCCATATGCCCACGAGGCTCTGTGCGAACCTATACTATTCAAATTTGAAAGATTTTGAAAATCTTCATACAGGGTGTTGTAGTTGTAGTCGCCACTGCCATTGTCATAGCCCACCGCGAAGATCTCCCGTTTGGGGAAGGAGAAGGTCCTTCCCAGGGGACCTAGGCTCCCCCGCCCCCCGCCCGCGGCGGAGCGGGAGATCCGCGCGCTCCCCGAGGATCCGTAGGGGTCGTAGGAGGCCCCGTTGGGCGCCACCGGCAGCGCGGGGTTGGTGTTCACCCC
>JAIROB010000242.1 GCA_031257695.1 Treponema sp.
CCCTTCCGCGCCAGGAACGACCGGATTCCCAAAGTGCAGATCACGGAGCTCCGCACGGAATACGCCAGCCCCAAGGTGGAATTTGTGGAGATCAAAACCCTGAGCGCGGGAAACCTTGGGGCGCTCCGGCTCTTTATCGCCGGAACGGGCATGGATGCGCCGGTTTTCGAGTTTCCCCCTGTGGAGGTTGCGGCGGGGGAATACCTGGTGGCGCACCTGCGGACCCTGGACCCGGCAAGCACGGATGAAACCGGCTCCGACCTGTCGCTTTCCACCGGAACCGAGGCCCTGCCGGAAGCCCGGGACTTCTGGGCGCCCGAAGCGGTTAAGCGTCTGCGGAAAACCGACGCGGTATTGCTCGTGGACCAGGAGGACCGGATCCTGGACGGGGCGCTGCTCAGCGAAAACCCGGACAATGCCTGGGCAAAGGAGGATCTGGACCGGGCCGCGAAACTGCTGGCCGCCCAGGGCGCCTGGAAAAACGCCGCCGGAAGCCCGGGCCTGAGCCCCCGGGATGCGATCCTCAGCAAAGGGACCACCGCCACCAGGACTATCTGTCGGGACGAGACCGCGGAGGATACGGACACCGCCGCGGACTGGTACATCGCGGCCACCAGCCAGGCCAGCCCGGGGAAACCGAACAGCGATAAACGGTACGAGCCCAAGCCTTAGGCGCGGGCAAAAAACGGCGGCACAGAGCTGTGCCGCCGTTTTTTGCCCGGAGGCGCCGATAGAATCCCTTGCCGCCTGCATTTCGCAAAGCGGGCGGGCGGCAGACTGGTTCCACCCGCAGGCCCCCCTGACTCAGTTTCGGCGCGGTCCCTCCCCCCTTTACATTCTCGCCGGAATTCTTGATGCTGGTAGCGGAGGATGCGGGTATGTCTGCGATTTTTCAGCACGGAAACCGGAAGTAGGGGCATGAAAAGAACGATAGTTATTGTGGACGGCATGGGCGGCGGCATCGGGGCCCAGTTAATCGGCAAAATCCGGGACTTTATCGACCGGGAACATCCCGGGGAATGGGACATCGTCGCCCTGGGAACCAACTCCGCGGCCACGGAGCGGATGGTGAAGGCCGGGGCCCACCGGGGGGCCACCGGGGAAAACGCTCTGAAACGATCCGTGGGGCAGGGCGAATTTATCCTCGGGCCCATAGGCATTGTGCTTCCCAACAGCCTCATGGGGGAGATAAGCCCCTCCATGGCGGAGGCGATTCTCGACGCGCCGGCAATACGGATCCTGGCGCCCATACAGCAGGATCACTTTGTCCTTGCGGGGTTTGAGCCCCTTTCGCTGGGCAAGATGGTTGAAAAGGCGGTGGAAATTCTCAAGGAGAGGATAACTGCCGGTAAAAAGGACCAGACCTCCGGCATACCCTGGGACAGAGGATCCGGGTAGTGAAGTTTTCCCTCAAGGACCTATACCGGCCGGGCGCAAAGTACCTGCGTTTCCTGCTGGCGCTGCTTGCCTATGGCGTTTCCTACGGGCTCTACCGGGGGATACAGGATAACTATCTTGCGGAGCTGGTTCACATCACTAACTTTGAACGGGGGGTGGTGGAATTTTTCCGGGAGCTTCCCGGCCTCCTGGTGGTATTGCTGTTCGCTGTGATGTACCGTCTTTCGGAAAACCGGGTTTTTAAGATAGGCATGGTCATTATGACGGCGGGCCTGGCGGGGTTCCTTTTTGCCGGAACCGGTAAGTTTTCCGTGGTGTGCCTTATGGTGGTCTACAGCTTTGGGGAACACATCGTGCTGCCCCTGCGGAGCGCCATAACCCTGCATTTGGCAAAACGGGAAAGGGGCGGCGCGGCGCTGGGCGTTGCCGGGGCGCTGGATCAGGCGGGGCGGATCGCCGGATTTATCATAGTGACCGCGCTGTTTCTCCTTTTTGGCCATTTTGGATACCAGCGGAACGACAGCATCGCTTTTAAGGTTATATTCGGCCTGTCCCTGGGCTTTATGATCGCCGCGACGGCCTTTGCGCTGCCCATGGAGGAGACGGCGGACAAAGCCCCCCGGCGGCGCTTTTACTTTGCCAAAAAATTTCACAAGTTCTACGGGCTGGAGGTTTTCTACGGCGCCCGGAAGCAGATCTTTCTTACCTTTGCGCCCTACGTGCTGATCCTCCGCTACGGCGCGGACGCGTCGGTCATCGCCCTGCTCATGGGGGTGAGCGCCGCCTTCTGCATCGTCCTTAATCCCCTGATAGGAAAGCTCATCGACAGGCTGGGGTACAAGATCATAATGGTGAGCGACACCCTTGTTCTTGTGGCGGTGTGCTTTTTGTACGGCTTTGCCCACCGGCTCTTTCCGCCCCGGGTGGCCTACGCGGTGGTGTGCGCCAACTATGTTTTGGACGCTATCATTTCCCTGGCCAGCATGGCCACCAGCGTGTACGTGCGGGACATCGCGGCCAGCCAGGAGGAAGTTTCCGCCACCCTCTCCACGGGCGTGTCGGTGAATCACTTCATCAGTATCTTTATTGCCCTTATGGGGGGCTGGATATGGAAGGTCACGGGCATCGAAGTTCTGTTCTCCATCTCTGCCTTTATGGGGATCCTCAACAGCATTTATGCGGCGACCATTAAAAAGCGGGCGTGACAAGACGCTTTACTATACCGTCAAGGAGAAACCGAAACCTACGGACAAACTGCGGATTTTGATCCCCAAGGGAAACAACACACTATTCTCAAATAAAGAACCTGCCAAGATCCTTTCCCTAAATTGGGCCAAAACTTGTTACAATACCCTCTTATTACCACGCCGGTTTATTCTCAAATATCTGATCGTATTCTTTTTTTGACACAACCGTATCCCAGCCGCCGATTTTTTCTCCCTCATGTTTATCAATGCCGGTGTAGACAAGGCTTGAGTCTTCGTAGCGTTTAAAATTGTAAACCGCTCCGTTCATGTGAGCTGAGTTGAATACTCCAAGGCTTACCAATAAATCGAAATCTGTTACTTTAAGCCCGGTTACCTTTCGGAACAACTCGGGTTCAATCCTGGTAATTACATCGGTTAAAGACATTTCCCTGAAATCGGTGAGATACATGAAAACGGGAATACGGGCCGCAAACTTTATAAGTTTTTCCTGTATTTCTTTCCGCTTGCTCTTGAATTCTTTTTCAGCCTCGGTTAATTCTTTTTTGTCGGCAACGGAAAAATCCTTTTTGTTTGCTTCCTGTTTTGCTTTCTTTACCAGTCCTGATTTGTTGATAATGGTCTCAATGTCCTGGTTGAGATTTCTGAAACCTTCAATCGACATAAGGGCTTCCATTGCCTGTTCTGTACGAGCCAAAGAGGACCGCCCTGGTTACCGGCATGGTTTTTTTAACGTCTCTGGCATAGTTTCGCGCCGTTACGGTTACGGTTTCAATGTTTGAAGCCATTAAAAAACCTCCTTTCATGGTATAAGGAACTGTAAAATAATAACTTGCGAAAATTATGAGCGATTCAAAACATAATTCCAGGATCCAAATGGAGCAAGGTGTGTCAAAGGTATTGATTCGTATTCCTCGTCCGAGACTGA
>JAIROB010000027.1 GCA_031257695.1 Treponema sp.
GGTGGCGGAGAAGCTGTTGACTATGGCTCTGGGCAAGGGGCGGCAGAAGGCGTATTTTCCGGCGCTCAAGTATTTGATTGACCGCCTTGACGGGGAGCCTATCAAGGCGATTGCCGCGGTGGTGGAAACCGCCGAAGTGCCGGTGGTGCTGCTGCGGGAAAAACAGACGGAGGATGAAAAAAGCGATGAGTAAAATCATACTGTGGGAGCCGCAGCCGAAACAGGCTGTAGCCCTGGAAAACGCCGCTTTCGAGCTGCTCTACGGGGGCGCGGCTGGCGGCGGAAAGAGCGATTTCCTTCTGGCTGACTTTCTCTACGGGGTGAACAAGTGGGGAGCGGACTGGAAGGGGATTTTATTCCGAAAGACCTACGACGAGCTGGAGGAGCTTATCGCCCGGGCGAAACAGTTGTACCTGCCCATCGGAGCCCGGCTGACGAACAAGGGCCGGGATTTTCTTTTTCCCAACGGCTCGCTGCTTAAGTTCCGGTATCTGGAACATGACAAGGACGTGGAGCATTACCAGGGGCACCAGTACACCTGGGCCGGGTTTGACGAGCTGGGGAACTACGCCACGGACTACGCCTGGCGGTACATGATTAGCCGCGTCCGTTCCCCCATAGGGGCGGAGTGTTACATCCGCGGGACGGCTAACCCCGGAGGGAAAGGCCATGCCTGGATCAAGGCGCGGTTTATAGACGGGTTTATTCCGGGAAAAGTCTACAAACACCTTGACGAGGACACGGGGCTTTCCACGAGCCGGTGTTTTATCCCCTCCACGCTGGACGACAACCTTATCCTGATGCGGCAAAATCCTGACTACGCGGCCCGGCTCAAACTGATGCCCGGCCATCTGTACCGTGCGCTGCGGTATGGCGACTGGGACGTGTTCGCTGGCCAGGTGTTTGACGAATGGCGGCGGGAAAGACACGTGGCGAAGCCCTTTGCCCTGGACCCGGGGAACTGGAAAAAGTTTTACGCCCTGGACTGGGGCTTTGCGAAGCCCTTCAGCCTGGGGAAGTGGGCGGTGAACGGCGAAGGGCGCATGGTCCGATACGGGGAGTGGTACGGCTGCGCCAAAGACGAACTAAACACGGGGATACGCATGGGATCCGAGGAGGTTGCGGCGAAAGCCTGGGCCATGGCTATTCAGGAGGGGGTTTCAGAGCTGGTGGCGGACCCTGCAATCTGGGCGAAACAGGACGCGGGTCCCAGCGTGGCGGACAAGTTCAGGGCCGCGGGGTTCCGCATGATCAAGGCCAACAACGACCGGCTGAACGGCCTGGCCATGACGCACCAGCGGATGATAGCCACGGGGGAGGACGGGCTGCCTATGCTGCTGGTGTTTGACCATTGCCATGCGTTCATCCGCACCATCCCGGCGCTGACCCCGGACGAACACCGCCCGGAGGATGTGGATTCAAGCCTTGAGGATCATGTGTACGACGAAACCCGGTACGCCGTTATGAGCAATTTTGCCAAAAACCCTATAAGCGCCCTGCGGAGGCAGAACGGAGGCTGGGAGTTTCAGGGGCAAACCGGAAAGAGCTGGGACCCGTTCAACCAGAAAAAGAAATAATTTTCGCAACATTGGGAGCCAAATTTCAAAAAAAAATCAGCAAAATCCCACTTTTCCTCGTAATTCCTTATAATACAAGGAATTATTTTTTTTAAAAAAATTTTAAATTTATCTTGAAATATATAACAAAAGCGAATTTGATGTGATAGCCTGCCCGCATGAGCCGGGAACAAGAGCTGGTCGAGGACCTCAAACTGCAATTAGAGCATCTCAAAAACGAGCGGCAAAAGCGCGAGGAAGATTGGAAAAATGTCCAGGAACTGGCGGCGCCCTCGGTGGCGTCCTTTGATTCGACCGAAAAGATCCCCACGCGTCCGGCGCGGTTTACCTCGCGGCCGACGAATTATCTGAAAACCCTGGTGTCCGGGATTTCCGGCTATTCCATCAGCCCGAACATAGTGTGGCTCAAGCTGGCCCTGGACAATGCGAAGCTGATGGACCTCTACGGTGTGAAGGACTGGCTTGAGGCGGCGGAGCGGGTTTTGTACGCGGAATTCAACCGGAGCAACCTCTACAAACAGGCGCCCGGGATGATAGCAAACGCGGCGACCTACGGCCACGGGGCGATGCTTATAGACGAGGACATTGCGAACAGCCGCCTCCGGTTTACCAACATCAAGATTCAGGAACTGTACCTGGATGTCAACGAACACGACGAGGTTGAAACGGCGTTCAGGCGGTTCTCTATGACCCTGGGAAACGCCGCCCGGTTTTTCGGGCTGGAGAACCTGTCGGAAAACTCCAGGAAGGAACACGAGGACCGCCGCAAGCGGAACAACGAGCTGACGATTATTCACGCGGCGTTCCGGCGGGAAGAACACGACGAGGACCGGCCTGACGCGAGGCATATGCCCTTCGCTTCGGTGTACATCGACGAGGGGAACGACCATCTTATCCAGGAGTCGGGGTATCAGGAGTTTCCCTACGCGGTTCTGGTGTGGGACAAAATCCATGGGACCGCGTACGGGGAATCGCCGGCAATTTACGCGCTGGACGATATCCGGCTCCTCAACCTTGCCGAGGAGAGCCGGATAAAAATAGCCCAGATGAGCGCCGAACCGGCTATGAATGTGCCATCGACGATGAAGGGCAGCGAGAACGTGGTGCCCCGGGGGTATAACTATTACGACGATCCTTCGCAGGTGATGACGGCCATAAAAACCGGGGAGAATTACCCTATCAGCCTGGATGTGGTGGCGAGCATAGAGGACCGCGTGAAGGACTGGTTTCATGTGGACTTTTTCCTAATGCTGCAACGGCAGGGAGCGGACAGGCGGCAAATGACTGCGACGGAGGTAATGGAACTGCAGGGAGAAAAGGCGGCTGTGCTTTCGGATATTGTGGTAAGCCTGAACGATCCGCTGCAAAAGATTATCCAGCGGAGCTTTAACCTGTTGCTGCGGCAGCGGAAGATACCGCCTCCGCCGGAGGAGCTGAGGGATTCCGGGGCGCGCATGAAGGTTGATTTGGTGGGCCCTCTGGCGCAGGCGCAAAAAAAGTACCACGAAGCCAACGGGATTGCCCAGGGGCTTTCCCTGGCGGACGGGGTGGCCAAGATAGCGGGGCCCGTTGCGCTGGACGTGGTGGACTTCGACCGGCTGCTGAAAACGGGGCTTGAAGGGGCGGGAGTTCCCCAGAACGTTATCCGCGAGGACGAGGACATTGCCGCAATCCGGCGGGCGCGGGCCCAGGCGGAGGCTCAGGCCCAGCAGCAGGCAATAGCCCTGGAGCAGCAGAAAAACGTCCTGGGGAATCTGAATAAGCTGAACGAGCCCCTCAAGCAGGGGACGGCGCTTGAGGAGCTTGACCGGATGACGGCGGGAGGGGGAGCGTGACCAGCGGCAGGCAAAGACAGGAGGAACAGGAAAAAGAGCGGAAAGCGAAGCGGGAAATACTGCTTGATGTGTTCGGGACGCCGCAAGGAGCCCGGGCGCTGAACATCCTGCTTGAGGACCTGCATTTTTTCCATTGGACGGAGAACGAAGGGGAACGGGCCCTCAATGAATACGCAAAATTTTTAATCCGGGAGCGGCTGGGGGCGGTTAATACCCTCCCCCTTGCGGAGGCGGTTATGACCGAAGCCAGCCAAAGCCGGGGGAGGAAATAATAATGGCGGACCAGATAAATGGGAGTCAACAAACGGAATCGGCGGAAACCGGCGGCCAGCAGCCCGGGAACGTTGAATCGCTGTCAAGCATTATGGCTGGCGCAACCGGAACGAAACCCGCGGAAAACCCCGAGACCGGGGGAAATGCCAAGGGGAACGAGACAGCCGGAGGCGGAACGGCGGGGGCAAAACTGGCCCCCTGGACGGAGCAGTTGCCGGAGGATCTGCGGGGAAACCCCGATCACGCGGGGAAACTGGCGCAGTTTGCCAAGGTGGGGGACATGGCAAAAGCCTATCTCGAACTTGAGGGGAAACTATCCGGAGCGGCAACGGTTCCCGGAGCGGACGCGAGCCCTGAAACGGTCGCGGCGTTCTGGGAAAAAGCGGGGAAACCGAACAGCGCCGAAGGGTACGCGTTTGCGAAAGAGCCGGACGCGGCGCCGTTTGCGCAACTGGCCCACGAGTCGAACCTCACGAACGACCAGGCGCAGGCGGTGTACACGCGGCTGAAAGCCCTCGGGCAACAGCAGGCGCAGGCGCTGCAACAGCAGCAGATGGCGGAGTACGGCGAAACCGAACGGGCGCTGAAAGAAGAATACGGCTCCCGGTACCCGGAAAAGATCGAGTTTCTGAAACGCGGCATGCAAGCGGCGGGGCCTTCGGTGGGGGCGCTGCTGCAGAACGCCGGGGTTGCCGGGCATCCTGACATTGTGCGGGCGTTTATTCGTTTCGGAGAAATGACCGCGGAATCAGGGGGAGCGAGAGGAACGGACGCGACGCGGCTGAAATCCATCATGGAGGGCGGCGGCTTTGCGTATAGCTAAGATTGTATTTTGAGGAGCGTTTATGGCTGTATTAAATATGGCGGATCAGATTACCGCCATTGAAGCGGTAAAACGGGCAAACAATCCGGACGCATTCCACATTATTGAATGCCTGCGGATGACCAACGAGATGATAATGGACCTTCCGCATATCATGGCCAATGACGGAACGTCCCACACCACCTTGCGGCGGCTTAACCAGCCCGGCGGGACCCACCGGATTTATAACCAGGGGGTCGACATTAAGGCGTCCCAGACCGACACGGTCCG
>JAIROB010000183.1 GCA_031257695.1 Treponema sp.
TGAAACCGCCTCAAGTCCCCAAAATATCCGCCAGCGCGTCGTCCATGGTAAAAATCCCCCGCCGGGGCTCTCCCGCCGCCTGTCCCGGTCCGGGGCAGCGGAGCAGCCAGCGGGCCGCCCGCAGGGCCCCCCCGGCAAGCGCCTCCCTGTTCCGGGCGCTGTGGGTAATTTCGATACTGTCCGCCGGGGAATCAAAGACAAGGCTGTGGACTCCGGGAACCGCCCCCAGACGCAGGCTGGCGTAGTGCAGTTCCTCCGGTTTTGGGGGCCGGTTCAGAGTCTCGTAGACCGCCGTGGTCTTACGGCCCATATTTTTTAGCACCAGCTCCGCCAGGGTTTTTGCGGTCCCCGAAGGACTATCCGCCTTTTTGTTGTGGTGGACCTCATAACCGGCCACATCGTATTCGGGAAAAGGATCGGCCAGCTTTGCCGCGAAGGCGGCGATCCGGTAAAAAAGGTTTATCCCCAGGGAAAAATTGGAAGCCCAGAGCAGGGAGGAACCGGCGGCCAGCACCGCCGCCCTTGTTTCCTCCAGCCTGTCCAGCCAGCCGGTAGTACCGCAGACCACGGGGATTCCCCGTTCCGCCAGGGCCTTGATATTGTCCGGCGCGGTGGCGGGACTGGTAAATTCCAGGGCCGCCATGCGGCCAACCGTATCAGCGGCCCCTGCCGCAGCCCCGGTCCCCGCCGTGTCTTCGCCCTCCGCATTTTCCGCCGGACAGCCCAGGACCATCTCGGTGACGCTCCGGTACAGGGCCGCCCCGGAAAGGGTCTTTGTCCCCTTAAACAGGGGGTCCACCGCCGCCGCAATCCTGTCGCCCTGTTCCAGGGCCATATTCTCGATGATCTTCCCCATCTTGCCGTAGCCGATGATCAGGAAATTCATGTTTTTTTCTCCGTTTTGGGGATTTCCAGCTTGGGGATTTCCAGGCTGTCAAAAAAATCGCTGTGCAGGGCCCGCAGCACCTCATCGGCCTCCGTATCGTTGACGATAAAACTTACGTTTACCTTGCTGGCCCCCTGGGAAACCATTTGCACGGCCACCCCCAACAGTTCGCAGGTCCTGAAGGCCCGGGCCAGAATCTCCGAAGAACGCTTCACATTTCCCACGATAGTAACGATAGCCTTCCCCTCTTTAAGCTCCACGCTGGCGATTTGGGACAGTTCTTTTTTCAGGGCCGAAAGATCGTTGATCGTGTCCAGGGTTAAGGAGACCGATACCTCGCTGGTGGCCACCATGTCTACCGAAATATGATGCCGGGCAAAGGCGGAGAACACCTCCGCCAGGAAACCGTACTGGCCCAGCATCCGGCTGGAGACAATATCCACCAGGGTAACGTTTTTGCGGGACGTAATAGCCCGCACGGGGAGGCTCCGTTTTTCCAGCACCGGAACAATTCTGGTCCCCGGCGCTTCGCTGTTGTAGGAATTCTTTACCAGCACCGGGGTGCCGGTCTTCATGCAGGGCAGCATGGCCCGGGGGTGCAGCACCTGGGCCCCAAAGTAGGCCAGCTCCGCCGCCTCCTCGTAGGTCACCGCCTCCACAGGCTTGGCGTTCTTCACAATCCGGGGATCCGCCGTCAGGATGCCGTCCACATCCTTCCAGACCTGGACTTCCTCCGCCTTACAGGCCGCGGCGATCATTGTGGCCGAAAGATCGCTCCCCCCCCGCCCCAGGGTGGTGATATTCCCCTCCGCATCCCGGGCTATAAAACCGGTAACCACCGGCAGAATCCCCTCGTCCAGCAGGGGGAGAAGCTTTTCGGGAATCAGGTCCCAGCTTTCCCCGCTAAGCTCCGCGGCGGTATAATGGGAATCCGAAACAAAACCCGCCAGCCATGCGTCAAAAGCCCGGGCCTGCAGCCCCTGGGAGACAAGGTAGGCCGCGAAAATCCGCACGGAAAGCCGCTCCCCAAAGGAAACCAGGTAGTCCCTGGTCCTGTCCGTCAATTCCCGGATCAGGGAAATCCCCGTCAGCAGGGTTTTCAGCTCATCCAGCAGGGGCGTAATTTCCCCCTGCGCCTCCCCGGAGAGCCCCAGGTCCCTGATAGCCGCGATATGGAGTTCCTCAACCCCGGCGACCGAAACCTCCCCCCGGTGATAGGCCAGGCCGGCGGCCTCCAGCAGATGATCCGTCGTGTCCCCCATGGCGGAAAGTACCAGCACCGGACGCCTTTCCAGCCGGGCCTTAACAATCTCCGCCGCATGGCGGATTCGCCGGGCATCGGCCAGGGAACTGCCGCCGAATTTCATCACAATCATGGACACCCAGTTTAGCAGGAACGGGCTGTCCTTACCAGCATCCGCGTATTTTGGTTTATATGGGCGCGTCCCCGCCCTTGCGGCACACTGCTCAGGCTGGCGCCTTCGCGCATTGTCCGGTATAAGGGCGGCCGTTGTGTGCCGGGCGTGTGTTACATCATCCGTTTTAACGCCCCTTAACGGGGCGCTCTCGTTTCGCCGGGCGGGGACCGGGCTATCGCTGCAATTCCTCGACTTTACCTGCGGTAAAGTCTGCGGTATTTCCGCTCTATCCCTCGCGCGCGCAAACTTCGTTTGCGGCTAAAAAATGGCATCCATGCCATTTTTTAGCTTTACGTTTTTGCGAAGCAAAAACGTATACATCTATCACAGCCGGCATCCTGCCGGCCAGGCTGTATATTAAACCAATGTGGCTTCGCGCAGCGCCTCCGTATGCCCCCAAGTTGAAAAATGCGCCTGTGGCATATAGGGGGGTAGCGGAATAACCGCTGACGCGGTTATTCCGCTTTGCGGAGAAGTAACAAAAGCGGCTCGGGCCGTTTTGCCGGGACAGGGATTACACCCTAAAGGCAGAGCTAACCTTGCAGCCCTTCGAGGGCCTTCCTTTGCAAAACCGAATAGGCGGTTTGGGCAATGGGACAGGCTTGTATCCGTTTTTCCCGGAAGGACCGTTCCGGCGGGTCTATGCCGATTTGTTTGAGGGTGTTTTGCAACCGGGTCCTGTGGCCGATATAGGCGACATGAAAGGCATCTTTGGGATAACCGTTGTGGCGATAACCGCCTTGGCGCGGAAAAGCTTTTTCAACTCCCTCATACAGCGTTTGATCCTTGACTACTTCCAAAGCCCGGAAAGCATCGTCAAAAGCGCTC
>JAIROB010000010.1 GCA_031257695.1 Treponema sp.
GCCCGCTATGACCCCGACAGGATGCACGTTTTTCACTGTCCCGAGGGGCTCTTTGAGCGGCTCCACGAGTCCATGCCCTTTGACGACGCGCTGGCCGCTTTTTACGACGAGCCGGAGAGTCTTCAGGATTTTTTTGAAGGGGTGGCGGACTTTAAAATAGAACTTCTTAAAAAGGTGTTCTCCTACTACGATCCCATAGATTACATTATCTACGGCGACGACTGGGGCACCCAGCGGGCCGGGTTTTTCTCAAATCAGATGTTCCGGGACACGATCATGCCCCCCACAAAACGGATCTGGGATTTTGTGCACAGCACGGGGCGTTTCATCGAACTGCACTCCTGCGGCTTGACCCAGCAGTACATCGAAGAGATCGTCGAGATGGGAGCGGACGCGTGGACCCCCCAGGAGATCAACGACTTCGATATGCTCACCGAAAAATACGGGAAGCAGATCGCCATCACCGTGCCTGTGCGCGGGGTGGATACGGCGCAGAACGAAGATGAAGCCCGGGAAGCGGTCCGCGCGTATGTTGACAAATACGCCCCCCGGGGAAAACTCATCGCCACGATTCCCTTTAACCAGAATTTCGCGCTCACCGCCGCGGCGGGGGACGAGCTCTACAAGTATTCTTCCGCATATTACGCAAAACTCCGGGAAGCGCAAAAATAGCCCCCGGCGAGGGGGCAACGTAAAATCCGGAGGCTTTGGAGCGAGGGAGCTGCCGGTCGAAGCCGCTAACGCGGCATCTAAAGAAGGGGGGCGCCCGAGGGGGTGTCCCCCTCGGCTGGGGGTCCGGGGGCATCGAGCCCCCGGCGAGGGGGTAGCGTAAAAGCCGAAGGCTTTGGAGCGAGGGGGAGACTTCCCCCCCCTCTTTGCAGTGTTGACGTGTTATGCCGCGCCGCGTTCCTTGTCGTAGAACTCCCGGGAGTAACAGTAAAGCTCAAAAACCGCGGCCCAACTGTCTTCATCGGAACCGCCTCCCGAAGCAAAGGTGTAGGAACCGCCCTTCTTCCCGTAGAGATCCACCGTCTTCCGTATGGCGGCAAGCGTCTGGTCCCGCGAAACGGGCTGGCCCATCTCAATGCCTTCGATGAAGCAGCAGAACCCTATTTTGTCGCCCTTTTCTTCCTTCATTTTGGGCATATCGTTGGCCCGGCGCTGAATTTGGAGCAGATCGATGTGCATATCGATCATGTAGGGCAGGAAGCGGGTGATGGCCCCGCAGGAGTGGAGCTCAAAATACACGCCCTTGTCTTTGATGTGCTGAACGATCTTCCTGGTGGGCTCCAAAACCATGGCTTCCATCATCTTTTCGGAAAAGAAGGTGTCCCGCTCGGTGCCCCAGTCGTCATGGTAGGTTACCAAATTGACCGGGTAGAGGCTGTGGATGATGTCGAATTGCTCTATCTCCCATTCGGCAAAGGCGTCGAAAAAGGCCCGGCAGGCTTCGGGTTCATCCGCCATGGCAACCATGGCTTCGGTGTAGCCCCCGAGGAGCGCCACAAAGCGTTCCGTGCAGCCCTGGCCTATGTTGATGTGGAGCACCTTCCTGGGATTGTAGCGGTTCTTCATAAAATCCTCCGCCCTGGACTTCCAGTCCATGGCTTTCAGGTTGGGGAATTTTACCGTCTTTTCCCATTGGGTGATGTCTTCGAGGACCGGCTTTCCATTGGGGTCCAGCATGGGGCCGCCGGCTTCGGGGACAAAGAGCCATTGGGCGCCCCAATCGTCGGTGAAGACCGAACGGGTTGTGGCGCCCCAGGGTCCCGCGTCCGCGGGCGCCTCCGGGGGAAGCACGGGCCCTGTCAAAAAGCCGGACATGAACGCGTCAAAGTCCAGAGTTGAATTGGGCATCCAGTAGGGGGTTTTCCGTTCCACGGCAAGACGGAAATTCTCCAGGGGCGTGACGGGATAATCCGGTTCCGGCACCGTGAGGGGCGTCGGGGAAAACATGGGCTGAATGGTCTTTGCTGCGACACTCGGATCTTTGTAAGGGGGTCGTGGATAGTGTGCCATTTTTCTCCTCCTAAAATAGCATAGTTGCCCTGTTCGGGCTAATTTATGGTAGGTCCGTATATCCGAATAGTCAAGAAAAATTTTCCGGCAATTCCGAATTCAAAATCACAAAACCGAAAAGACCTGCGGATCCCCCTATGGACCGGAACCGGGTTGGCGGGGACGCGCCGGAACTTTGTCCGGGGGTCCTGGCAGCGAAACTCACTTGCCGCCCGCTCGTTCGCTGCGCTCAAATGCTGGCGGCAAGCGATTCCGCTGCCACCCCCTTTACAGAATGTGTGCGCATCCCCGTGCTGTTTGGGGTCCATAGGGGGATCCGCAGGTCTTTTCGACCGGCGCCTACATCGGAATTGCCGCCAAAAAACGCGGGAGAACATGGTAAAAATCCTCCGCTTATGTCTGGTAAGCCCTTCAATAACCGTCTGGTATTTGACCGTTTTTTGAATTCGGAATTACTGAAAATTTTCAGGCGCTGCAGGCTCCTAAAGTTCACGGGGAAGCAAGCCGGTTTTCCAGTGCCATACGGGAACGGAAAGCTCCGACGAAAAGGGGTTGATCCGCTCAAAATCCGGGAGCCAGCCGGAGCCGGGAACGGGTTCCTGGCAGAAGCCGTCCTCTATGCCGAACTCATCGAGCCATTCCACAAGCCGGTCGTACCCGCTCCGGCTCACGGAACCCTTGGGGATGAGGCCGGCGGGGCCCACGGGGGTGTACTGGGTCATCAGGGAGAGGAGGGCGCGGCCCTTGCAGTGATCGGCAAACCACCGGAGCGCCTGCCGGGTGGATTCGGCGCAGCCCGGAAGGACCAGGTGGCGGACCATGACGCCCGATACCAGGACGGGGCCCCTCCAGCGGAGTTTCCCCCGGCGGTCCAGCATACGGAGTATGGCCTTCTCCGCGGCTTCCGGGTAGTCCGGCGCGTTGAAGAAACGCCCCGCCAGGGCCGGGTCCAGGGTTTTCAGGTCCGGGAGGTACACATCCACCAGGTCCTCCACCAGGGCGAGGGCTTCCGGGTTTTCGTAGGAGGAGCTGTTCCACAGTATGGGGATGGCAAGGCCCTGCTCCCGGGCGCCGCGGAGGAAATCCGCCAGAGCGGGGACGCAGTGGCTGCCGGTTACCAGGTTGAGGTTTTCCGCGCCCCGCTCCTGGAGCGCCAGGCAGAGGGCGGCAAATTCCGCCCGGCCTACCACCCGGCCCAGGCCCTGGCGGGAGATCTGGGCGTTCTGGCAGAACGAGCAGCCCAGGCCGCAGCCGGTAAAAAAGATCGTCCCCGAACCGCCCCTGCCGCTGACGGGCGGCTCCTCCCCGTGGTGCAGGGACGCGGCGGCTATGCGGATCTCCGCGGTTTCCCCGCAGAAGCCCTGTTTGAGCACCCCCCTGTCCGCGCCGCAGCGGCGGGGACAGAGCCTGCAACGGGCATAGGGATCCCTCACAACGCAACCTTTTTGACCGCCCGGGGTCTAAACCTAGACGGCACGGGTCGAAAGAAGTATAGTGGAATTGGCGCCGTCGTATCGGCAAGGGAGCGGTATTCAGCGTGGACAGAGGATCCTCCGCAGCGGAAATCATTATCGCCATCGTCCCTATCGTGGGCATTACCATGGGGTCGGTGGTGGTGTTTTTTTATCTCCTCTGGAATCATAAACGCAAGATGCTGCTCATCAAAGCCGGCCAGAATCCACGGTTCGATTTTGATCTCCTTTCTTTCAGCCTCCTCACGGGGCTGCTCCTGGCGTCCGTGGGAATCAGCTTAACCGTATTTCTCGCCATAGCCAAGGGCTTCGGCTATGGTCTTTTGGGGGGAATCATCCCCCTTTCGATAGGCGTCGGTCTGCTTGTTTACTATGGGATAAGACGGCGCGATAAGGCTCCATGAGCGACGGTCCCGGGGACGATCAGTTCATCGTCGAGCAGATCGTCTCGGGCCGGAAGGAGTTGTTTCGTATTCTGGCGCAGCGATATGAGAAGGCGGTGTACGGCATGGGCCTGAGTTTTTTCCGGAATGCCGAGGATGCCGCGGACTTTGTCCAGGAGGTGTTTCTCAAGAGCTTCCGCAATCTGGCCGGTTTTGAGGGGCGGTCCCGGTTTTCAACCTGGCTCTACCGGATCGCCTACAACACCGCGGCAAACAGCCTGCGGCGCCGGAAGGAGTACAGCGCGCCCCTGGACTATATCCTTGATCGGGAGGAAGCCGGCAGGGAAACCCCGGAGCGCCTTTCGATCCGCGCCGCCGTAGCGGAGGCGGTGCGGGCAGCCATGCAGGATCTGAGCGAGGATCGCCGGATCTGTTTGGATCTGTTTTTTTTCTATGACCAGACCTATCAGGAAATTGAAGCTATCACGGGATTTCCGGTCAATACGATCAAGTCCCATGTGTTCCGGGCAAAAAAACTGCTGAGGGAAAAGCTGGCGGAGCTGGCGGAAGGGGGTTTTGAATGAACTGCGGCAAGGCTATGGACATTGTATACGGGGAATGGGGAACAGCGTCCCCGCCCTTTTTGAGCCGGTATGGGGCGCGGCTCCACATCCTCCGCTGCCCGCGCTGCGCCGCCGAAGCCGCCCGTCTTAAAACCGCCCGGTCCATTATGCGGGAAAGTTTTCCTCCTCCCCCGGCGGATCTGGAGGAGCGGATCATGCGGAGCGTCAACGCCGAAGAACAGTCCGGGGAATACCCCGAAGTTGCGGGCTTTTCCTTCCGAAGCTGGGTGGTTACGGGACTCATCGTTCTTTTCTCCCTGTCCAGCTCCTTTTTCTGGGAAGGCGCCTCTCCGCTCCACATTGGGATCACCGTGGGCGCCATTGTCACCGCGTACGGGGCCATCTTTATAGGCAGCCACTTGAAGGAACTTACGGAGCGGTTCAATATACGCTGAGTCCCTGTCCGGATCTGTTTCGCGGGAGAGCGGTCCCCTCAATTTAACCAGGTTTTTTCGGTTTCTTCTATTATTTGCAGTATTTCGCCGGGGGAAGCGCGTCTTTCAAGCAGCTTAACAAAGGAAGCCTGCTGGCAGAAATAGTTGAGCCGGGAAAGGGTGTGGAGGTGCATTCTGGGGGAGGCGGAAAGTATCAGCATAACCGTGCGGACAGGTTTCCCGTCCAGGGCTCCCCAGTTAATGCCCCGCTCGGCAAAGGCGATGGAAACAAACTGCTCGGCGCTTTCGGCGATCATGGGATTCCGCGGATGCGGCAGGGCAATGCCGTTCCCCACGGCGGTTGGCATGAGAGCCTCCCGCTCCAGCACAACGCTGAGCAGCGCGGCTCTGTCCACCGAAGGGGGAATATCTATGCTCCCAATCAAATTGGCCAGCAGATCCCGGGGAGTGGCGCCGGGGATGATTCTGAAGTCCCCGCCGCGCCGGATAAGCTCAATCAGGGAAGTCTCCCCCTTATGCGTATTGTCCAACGGTCATTCTCCTTTTAGAACGGACAAAAGCCTGCGGTTACAGGCTTCCACGTCAAAGCCCTGGGGATCAAAATTCTCGCCCAATTCACGGAGCGCCAGTTTCCGTTCCGCGCCGGCGCCGTTTTCCAGGGCGAGGATGTAGCGCCGGAATCGCATAGGGCCGTCTATGTGTTCCGGCGGAGCGGAACCGGAGCCGGCGACGCAACGCGCTTCCAGGGCGCCTTCGTTCTCATGCCGGGAGAGGAGCAGTATCTTGACCGTCCATTTTGATCCGTATTCGTAGAGAAAGGCAGCGTTTCCCCCTATGGCCAGCTCTCCCAGGGTCAAATCGAGTTCCAGCCTATCCCGCTCCCCCTGTTCCTCCGGGGAAAAATGATAGGGATATCCGGCTTTCCAGCCAAAAAGCGCCTGGATTATCCCGTGGAGTTCCTTCAGGCTGCAGCTTTCCGGCAGGACAACGCGGCGCCACACATCCGCTCCCCCAAGGCTCACCTGGACGGTCCGCCATCCGGCGTCTTCTCCGGTTTTCGCCGCCCTTACCACGGAAAGATTGCTCCGTCTAAAGCCGTTCAGAGCGTCCTCTATCAGCTCCTTAATATCCTCATAGGTTTCGATCATGCTGTCCAGGGAATTATCTAAGGACTCCAGTTCTTCATCCGTGAAGGGGCCGTCAAAGTCCAGATCCTCCATGGCCCCGGCGACATGGTTTTGAATCTGGGAAAGGATGATGAAGGTATGTTTTGGCAGCCAGGCGGCGTTGATATCCCCCCTGCTCAGGCGGGCCGTCAGGTCGACCACCGCCGTATGCAGTTCCGTCATGCGCTGGCGGACAGGCCCCGCCGCGGCGTCGGTAAAAGGCGAATAACGGGAGCCCAATTCGGCGTATAGTTCGGCCACATACTCCGAAAAGCGCTCGAAGGTATGCTCCGACATATTCACCGTCGGGGGTATGATCCGCCTTACCAGAGCCGGTATGTCCCTGTCCCGCCGGAAAAAAGCGTCCCAGACATAGGACTGGGTCGTATAGTCCGAGATGAAGGTGGCATCGGAATTCAGCAGTTCCTCAAGGGGCGCCACAAAGGGGAGCGAGAGCATTCCCTTTATATCGGGAATCTCCTTGCCGGCAAACCAGAACCGGGTTTCTATGCCATAGGAGGTGGTTTCTATGCGGTCGGTCTGCTCGTAGAGAAAATCCTCCAGGGCATAGGCCGGCAGATCCCTCATTCGCTCCCCCCCGTACCAGTAGGCATAGGCTATCTGTTCCTCCGTGCTTTCCCCGGGCCCCAGCAGCTTGAAGGAATCCTCAAACCCCTTTTCGGCGGCCTCCTGCCAGGCATAGAGATCCGCCTTGGACCACTCATCCTTTCCCGCCCGCTCCAGGGCGAAGGCCTTTTTTCCAGTCCAGGGTACGGACCACAAACCGGTCCCCCGGCACCAGGGCCAGTTCCCGGTAAAGATTCCGCATATCCAGGGTTTGGACGGACACATCCGGCGGATCGTCGTAGGGATCGTTTGTAAATGCCTTTTCGTTGATCGGGTTATCCCTGGCCACGTATTGGGGGGCGTATTCCTCCCCGAAAATGGTATAGTAGGGATAGAATTCCTCCGGCGGTCCCGTAATCGAAGAAAACGGAATTTGTTTTCCTTTGTAAAAAAACCGGTATTCCTGGGGCAGCAAAACCGGGTTGGCAAAGGGCACGCACCGGTGTCCGGGAACGAGGATGCCGTTCCGCAGTTCCCACCGGGTAGGGCTGATGACAAAGCGCAGCGGCTCAAAAAAACCCCGCCGGGAAACCCAGCGTTCCTCCTCCACACGAAAGGCAAGGTTCTGGGAATCGATAAACGCCGCAATCTCCTCAGCCAAATAGCTGTTTCGGGACGTGTCCAAGAGCCGGATGAAACTCGTTACATCGTCAAGGGTAAAGGGCGCCTGGTGATTATCGAGAAATTCGTAGAGAGCGTCTTCCTGGTTCTCATTCATTGATTACGCTAGTATGTACCAAAAAGACCCTTTCTGACAAGGCGGGGGGCAAAGAGTAGCAAGGAATGAGGGCTAAAGACCGGGGACAGAGCCCGGGGGTTCAAATCCCCTTGCCCGGAAGGAGATTAGCAACCGGCCGGTAGAACAAGGTCTCAACTGCGGGCTTTTGAGAGTATCTCCGGGTTATCCGATGCGTAATTCAGCACATCGGCCATTATGCCGGTGTAGCCTTTCCCCAGGGCTTTGTATTTCTCCAAGGTTTCCGGTTCTATGTTCCCCGGGCGGCTTGTTCCGCATACATAAGGAATTACAAAACTGCCCAGAAGAAGACTCGAACTTCCATGCCGGTGAAGGCACTGGTACCTGAAACCAGCGTGTCTACCAATTCCACCATCTGGGCAACGGCTAATTACTACAATAATCTATACCAAGCCTGGAGAAAGGTCAATGGGGCGCGTTGCCCCATAAAAGTTAAATTACCGGTCCCCCCGCCGTATTTGACAGTATGTGCCTCTTGGGGTATTCTTACTGCATTATGAAAAAGTTGAAGGGTATTTCCGTCTCCCCGGGTATTGCTATCGGGAAGTTTTTCCTCCACCGGGGGAATGAATTTCTCAATATTCCCCGGTACGCCATTCGGAAAAGCCAGGTGGAACCGGAGTGGCAGCGTTTCCTCTCCGCCATGGAAGCGGCGGCCGCTGATGTGCGGAGCCTCCATGACAAGGCTTTCCGTGAAATGAGCCGGGAAAAGGCGGCTATTTTTGAGGCCCACTTGATGATGCTGGAGGATACGGAGTTCCAGAACCAGATCAAGATCCGGCTGGAGTCGGAGCGGGAGAACATTGAGTGGGTGGTCTGGGAGAGCGCCCGGGAGATTACCGACAAGATGCTCTCCTCCCCGGACGCGTATTTTCGGGAGCGGGCGGTGGATATAGCGGATGTGTCCCACAGGATGATGCATAAGTTGCTCGGAATAAGCGAATTTGCCCTGGCGGATCTGAGCGAGGATGTCATACTGGTGGCCCACGATCTCCTGCCCTCGGAGGCGCTGACCATGAACAAGGAAAGGGTCAAGGCGCTGGCGCTGGATATGGGGGGCTATACCTCCCACACCGCTATTTTGGCCCGGTCCTTTGGGATTCCCGCGGTTCTGGGGCTTTCTTCGATTACCAGGGAGGTCAACACCGGGGATATTTTGGTGGTGGACGGCGAAACTGGGCAGGTGATCATCAATCCCGGCAAGGCGGCGCTGGTTAAATATCAGGACGCCGGCAAACAGCGCGAACAGGACCAGGCCAAGCTGCTTTCCCTGGCGGATCTGAGGGCGGAAACCACGGACGGCCGCCGGGTTATCCTCAAGGCGAATATCGAGATACCCGAGGAGGTCGAACAGGCCCTGCGCTACGGAGCCGAGGGCATAGGCCTCTACCGTTCCGAATTTCTCTTTCTTACCCCCGGCCAGGCAGCGGAGGAGGAGGCGCAGTACCAGGCCTATAGCAGGGTTGTCAAGGCTATGGGGGATTTGCCGGTGACTATCCGCACCCTGGATGTGGGGGGCGACAAGGTATCGCCTAACGTTCAAGCCGCGGATGAAAAAAACCCCCTGCTGGGCTGGCGGGCCATCCGTATGTGCCTGGCCCTGCCGGATCTGTTTAAGACTCAACTGAGGGCCATACTCCGCTCCAGCGTCCACGGCAATGTAAAGATCATGTTCCCCATGATTTCCGGGATCGAAGAGCTGGAACAGGCCCTGGCCCTGCTGGAGGAGGCCAAGGCGGAGTGCCGGGAGAAAAAGCAGGGCTTCGCCGAAAACATCGAGGCGGGGACCATGATAGAGATCCCTTCGGCGGCGCTTACCGCGGGGATTCTGGCTCAAAAATCGGATTTTTTTTCCATTGGAACCAACGATTTGCTTCAATATACCCTGGCGGTTGACCGGGGCAACGAGAAGGTCAGCTACCTGACCCAGCCCTTCCACCCGGCTATGTTGCAGCTCCTCAAGATGACCATAGACGCGGCCCACGCCAGGGGCATCAAGGCGGCTATGTGCGGGGAGCTGGCGGGAACCGTTTTAGCCGCCCCCCTGCTGCTAGGCCTGGGCCTGGACGAATTCAGCATGGCCGCCGCGGCCATCCCCCAGGTTAAGCGGATCATCCGGAAGGCTTCCCTGGAGGAGTGCCGCGTCCTGGCGGAAAAAGCCCTGGCCGGCGTTTCCTACAAGCAAACCTACGCCATGGTCAAGTCATGGCTGGCGAAACATGATGCGCTTTGACCCCGGCTCCACATACCGGAAGCTCCCCAGGGTGGTTCTGGCGGGCCGTCCCAACGTGGGCAAATCCACCCTTTTTAACCGCCTGCTCCACAAACGCCGCTCCATTACCGATCCGTCCCCCGGCGTTACCCGGGACCCCGTGGCCATGGACGGCTTTATCAAGGGTATGCCCCTGACCCTCATGGACACCGGGGGGTTCAAGCTGGACCGCAAGGCGGAGGGGGGCAGGGAAATCCCCGGCGATATCCTGGACGATCTGGTGGTGGCAAAAACCCTGGGCGCGCTGGAAACCGCGGATCTGATCCTCCTGATCCTGGAAGCGGGGGAGTTCACACCGGAGGACGAAGAATTCATCAGCCTCCTGCGGCCCTATCAGGAAAAGCTCATGGCGGTGGTGAACAAGACCGAGGGGGGCCGCCGGGAAAACGAGTCCTGGAACATCCTCTCCTACGGCTTTGACCGGGTGTGGATGATTTCCGCGGAGCATGGGGACAATGTGGGGGATCTGGAAGATGCCATCGTCGCCCGGCTTGATTTTTCCCGGGTTGAGCCTGACGGGGCGGAGGAACGGCCCGTTAGAATAGCTATTGTGGGGAAACCCAACACGGGGAAGTCTACCCTGTCGAACCGGCTTACCGCTTCCGCAGCGTCCATAGTAAGCGATATTCCCGGCACTACCAGGGATGTTGTGGAAGGCGCCTTTTCCTATAAGAACCGCGCCTTTCAGGTTTTGGACACCGCGGGGATACGCCGGAAAAGCAAGGTTACGGAAAATGTCGAATACTATTCGGTGAACCGCGCCATTAAAAGCATGGACGACGCAGACATAGTGTTTCTGATGATCGACGCCCGGGAGGGCCTGTCGGATCAGGACAAGAAGATCGCCGCCCTGGCGGACAGGCGGGGGCGGGGGATCATCATGGTTCTCAATAAATGGGATCTCATGCCGGATATAAAAAACACCTTTGCTGCGGTCCGGGACCGTATCCGCTTCCTCTTTGGCCAGATGGAATACGCCCCCATCCTGCCGGTGAGCGCCAACGACGGCTCCGGCGTGGACGCCCTGCTCAACACCGCCCTGGGGATGTACGCCCAACTGAACCGCCGCACCGACACCGGCGTTTTGAACCAGGCCCTGGGGCGCTGGCTTGCGGAGAACCCGCCCCCGGTGGGCCCCCAGACCCGGTTCAAGATCAAGTACGCTGTTCAGGTTTCGGACAACCCCGTGAAGTTCGTCTTCTTCGCCTCCCGTCCCCAGGCGGTGGGGGGCGCCTATGTCAGCTATCTGCGGAACAAGATACGCCGGGATCTGGGCTATTCCCTGATCCCCGTGGGAGCGGAGATCCGCGCTTCCGCCGCAAAGGAACGGAGTTAGGCCATGACCTCCTACGGGATTGGGCAGGTGGAAAAGCTCCTGGGCGTAAAGGCCCATGTGATCCGGTACTGGGAAAAGGAGATCCCCCTGATCCGAAGCCGCAGGGATCACGGCGGCAGGCGGGTCTATGCTCAACGGGACCTGCTGATACTCTTCCGGCTAAAACACCTCCTCTACGACCGCCGCTTTACCATCCAGGGCGCCCGGGAGCAGCTTTTCCAGGAATATGCCGGCGAAAGCATCTCCCAGGACCTTAAGGCCAGTCTCGAAGCCCTCCGCTCGGAGCTGGTGGATATGTACTTCCTCGTCCACAACCGCTTTTGATGGAGCAGCTTTTCCCTCCCCTGACGGAGGAAGCGCGGCGCCTGATGGACAGGGTCTCCGCCCAGGCGGACAAAACCTTCCCCATACCCCGGCGTTTCCGTTCAGCCCTGATCCGGAATGTGGCGGAGCTTTCCCGCCTGCTCACCAGCGGCCGGGGGGAGCTTCGGGAATCCTACCTGGGGGAGGGCCCCTTCCTTGCGGCCTACCTGCGTTATTTCCTCCCCTGGAACGTCTACCGCCTTGCCCGGCTGCTTCCCTCCCTGGATCTGCCCCTGGGCTCCGCTTCCGGGGCCTCCGTTACCGACCTGGGTTCCGGCCCCCTCACTTTTCCCATCGCCCTGTGGATCTCCCGGCCCGATTTACGGACCCTCCCCCTGGAGTTTCGCTGCCTGGATCGGGCCGCTCCGGCTTTGAGGGCGGGAAAACTCCTGTTCGAAGCCCTCTTTGGCAAAAACTCGCCCTGGAAAATCAGAACTATCCACGCCTCGCTGGGGGATCCCCTCAGATTCTCCCGCGCCAACCTGGTCGTTGCGGCGAATCTGTTCAACGAGCTTTTCTGGAAACTCCCCCGGACGGATCATGGCGCCCTTTCGGCCTTTGCGGAAAAACAGGCGCGGCTGCTCTCGGCGCTCTGTCTGGAAACGGGCTCCGTCTTTGTGCTTGAGCCGGGCCTTCCCCGCTGCGGCGAGTTCCTCAGCCTGCTCAGACAAGCCCTCGCCGACCGGGGCCGCTTTCCCCGGGCCCCCTGTGATCACGCCGGTCCCTGCCCGCTCCCCGGCCTTTTCCCTGCCGCCCCCCGCGCTCCCGGACCGGACGCCAAGTGGTGCCACTTCGCCTTTGACACCGCCGACGCCCCCCCTGACCTGCGCCGTCTTTCGGAGGCGGCGCTTATCCCCAAGGAGCGTTCCGCGCTGAGCTTCCTCCTGGCGGGGCCCCTTGCCAATGCCCCGGCGCCGGTCTCCGCTCCGGCAGCCGCCGAAACCCTTAGGGCGCGGATCATCTCAGACCCCTTCCCCCTGGGCGATTCCCGCGCTGCCGGCCGCTACGGCTGTTCCCCGCGGGGACTGGTAGTGGCGCTGGGCACAAAAAGCGACCTGGAGGGGCTGCCATCCGGAACGCTGACGACTTTTGCGGTCAAGGCCCCGGAACAGAGGGACGGAAAAAGCGGGGCCCTCATGGTAGAGCTTCCCCGCAAACCGCGCAAATAGCAAACTGAGAATTGCCGTTTGTTATAAAATTTGCTTGACACGGGGTTATGCCTGCGTTATGGTATAATCTGTGAAAACAGCAATATCACTTCCTGATACAGTAATAATGAAAACATCCAGGGGAGAAGTGTATGACTTTAAAACAGATACTATTTTTTGGAATCGCCATGTCGATAGTAATGTCGGCCGCAATGTCCGCTGTTATGGTTGTCATCAACGTCGGCCTTAACAGCCATTTTCTGGAAGCCTGGCTGCCGGGCTGGGGGCTGGGCTTTTTAGTGTCCCTGCCCTTCGCGTTTTTCCTGCCTCCGACGATTCAAAAGGTGATGGCCAAACTGCATATATAGGAACAAGGCCCCCGGCTAAGGAGGCGGGTTCCGTCCCCAGCAGCGCAAAACCCCGTCTCTATGTCTCTGGAAAGCTTTTCCTGGAGGGAAGATCCGCGGGGAGCCGGCGTTTGAGGCCGGGGCGTTACGGGGGCGGGCCCCCGTAGAGGGGGGTAACGGAAGCCCGCAGGGCTGTAGTGAGGGGGGAGACTTCCCCCCATCAGGTAATCGAGCTCACGTTATACAAGGTTCAAACCGGCGTTTTTCCCTCATCCTCATGTTCTTTCAGAGCCGTTATGAGTTTGACGGCGAGCTTACGGTTTTTGACACTCAATTTTTCGGCGGCATCCAGCAATGAACGCAGTTCCTGGGTCAGGGAGGAAAGGGTTTTTCCCCGCCAGCCCTCACGCCCGGTAACAAGGTACTCCACAGTCACCCCCAGAGCCCGGGCAATACTGACCGCGGCCTCGGCGGAAGGGATGGAACTATGGGTATTCAGATAGTTATCGAGGGTATGCTTCTTTATCCCGGTTATCGCGGAAAGCTCTTTCACCAGCATACCCGAATAAGTCAACTCGGCCTTCAGATTTTCCTTAAATCCCATTGAACTTAGAATAACCAAAAAAGCATAGTATCGCCCTTGACAATATTCTCAAATAGGTGTTATATAATATTGATTATTCTTATAAGAATAATATATCCATAAATTATGGGAATTTACTATGTTTTCGGCATATTCCGGAACAAGCAAGGAGAGAAAAGGATGAAAAAAAGGACGTTTTTAACGGGAATACTTGGCATTACCCTGGTATTCGCATTGATTCTTGCCGCTTGTGAAAACCCCTCCACGCCTTCGCCAACCCAGTATACGGTAACTTTTAACCCGGACGGAGGATCGGTTGATCCCATAACCCTCAAGGTAGATTCAGGGGGAACGGTAAGCGTATTGCCCGTCCCGGCAAAGACCGGCAACACCTTTGGCGGATGGTGGACCGCCGCAAACGGCGGCGGAGAGCGATTCACCACATCAACCCAGGTTACCCGCGATATAACCCTGTATGCCAAGTGGACGGCGGATTCACAAAACCCGCCGGTAACAAACAACCCATTAGAGGGAACATGGTTTTACACGATAAATGACATGCCTTCAGAATTTGTGACACTGTTCACCAGTGATACCTGGTACTATGTATTTGGACAAACATATTTAAATAGCAGTCTTACTATAGGAGCGGATAATTCTATTCAAACTGGGGACCAAACCCTTGATTTTGAAGTACAGAATAATATGCTGTCGGTTTCATTTAATGGAGACAATCCGGTCACCTATAACAAAAAACTGACCGGAACAGGAACCGCTGCAAATCCCGCTCTTGGGCTTTGGATAGTTGATACTCTGGGGCAGGAGAAGAAGGCGTTGATTATAAGCAAGGTTGTCTCCGGAAGAGTCACCGTGATAATCGGAAACTATGATCGGATTAATTATACCCTCAAAGCAGGTTCAAACGCGACCACAGGAACTATTGTTGGAAACGGCGAAGAAACGGAGTACCAAATAACTGCCGCCGGGAAGCTGAGAATAGCATATGGAGGAAACGCCGTCCCCCAAGAATTTACCCCTAACGCCGCTCTATTTCCGACATTCTTCTAGGCCGAATAGTAGAGTTTCCATTAGACGCGAAGTATGGGCCGTCGCCAGACGGCCCATACTTCGCTCCCCACCAAACCCCCGCGACTCAAGCCCCCTATGGGCCCGCCTTCAAACGGCACGGGGCTGCGCCTACACAAAGCCTGAAAGGGGGTGGTCCGGGGAGCGCGTGCCGCCCGCATTTGAACACACATTGC
>JAIROB010000049.1 GCA_031257695.1 Treponema sp.
GACTTTGGTAAAATTCGGGAGGGGGGGTTCCTGTATGTGGACAAAACCGCCAGGATACATGAATTGTTGACCGGATCTGGGGGCATTTTCTTTCTCTCCAGGCCCCGGCGGTTCGGCAAGTCCCTGCTCTGTTCCACCCTGGGAGCCCTTTTTGAGGGGCGGCGGGAACTGTTCGGCCCCATCGCGGGGCAGCCGTCACTGGCCATTGACGTTCTTGACTGGGAGTGGAAGCAGCATCCGGTTATCCGTATTGATCTGAACGCCGGAGATTATGAAAAGGGGACGGATGAACTTTTAGTTACCATTAAAAGAATGCTTGAACTGTGCGCCGGGAAACACGATGTGCCGTTTGCCGGAGAGACCTTAAGCGATATTTTTGCCCGTCTGATATTCAGCCTTCATGAAAAATACAAAGAAAAAGTCATCGTAATTGTCGATGAATACGATAAACCTCTCTTGACCACGATTGATGTGCCGGATATACACAAAGAAATCAGAAACGCCCTCAAAGCCTTCTATGGTGTGTTAAAGTCTTCGGATGAATATCTTCGAATGGCGTTTCTGACCGGTGTTACCAAATTTTCCCAGGTAAGCGTGTTTTCCGATTTGAACAACATAACCGATATATCCTTTGCCCCCCGGTTTAATGACCTCTGCGGCATCACCCAGGAGGAACTGGAACGGGATTTTGCCGCCGATATAGCAGCGGTTCTCAAGGAAAAGCATGGGGACAGGCATAGTTACCTTGCGGAAGTAAAACGTTTTTACAATGGTTACAGGTTTTCTGAAAAGCCTGAAACGCTCTACAATCCCTTCGGCCTTCTCAATCATTTTAATGAGCTGGGAAAATTCGGCGTCTACTGGTTTGCAACCGGCACGCCGGCATTTCTTGTCACGCTGATAGAAAATCAGAAAATAGATATTCTGCGCCTTGAAAAGACTTCCTTAACCTTTGCAGGCTTGCAGAAGTTCAATGTTGATAACATGGACGCTTTGGCGGTGTTGTACCAGTCGGGTTATTTGACCATCGTTGATTACGATGAGGAATTCGGCATATATACCCTGGACTATCCAAATGAGGAGGTGCGCTCGGCCTTTGCGGAAGCGTTGCTGGAACAGTATGTCCGTGTTCCCGCCCAGGATGTAAATGCGATGGTGGTAAAACTGCCGAAGGCCCTGTCAAAAGGCGATATAGAAGGCGCCTTGCAAATGCTGCCGCCGTTTTTTGCGTCGATACCCTATGACATACAGATAAAAGACGAGAGGTACTACCAAACCGTCATACACCTGCTTTTCCGTATGCTGGGCCTGTACTGCCGTTCAGAGGTTCGCATAGCGGCGGGCCGTATAGACACGCTGGTGGAGACGAAGCAGTACGTTTACTGTTTCGAGTTCAAGCTGAACGGCGCTGCGGAGGAAGCCCTGACGCAGATAGACAGCAAGGACTACCTGCTGCCCTGGGAGGGAAGCGGCAAGGGGCTTGTCAAAGTGGGAGTCAGTTTTGACTACGAAAAACGCAACATCGGGGAGTGGAAGACGGCAAGGGTTGCCGATAGTTCAGGTACGCTGCTTGCATGAACGCCCGATGTCGTTCATTGAAGTTATACAAGTAACCAGTTGAGTGTTTTAGGCCGATTAAGTATATTTCTATAAGATGAAAGTGTTTTAACCCTTTCATACCGCATATTTTTGTGTTAAGGACTCGCAATGAACGGCTTAAAACAAGATCCCGCGGACAATCCGTCCGCCGCAAAACCTACGGATGATGACGAAATCTCCCTTATCGACCTCTTCGCCGTCCTCTGGCGCCGCAGGGTGATGATCCTCGTCATCACCCTTGCCGCGGCCGCCGGTGTTGTGGTGTTTTCCGTTATTTCCATCATTTTGCCGCCTGAAATCTCCCCCCTGCCTAACGAATATACCCCCACGGCGCTCATGCTGATCAACGACTCCTCCTCGCCGGGGGGCGGCATGGCGTCCATGCTTGCTTCCAGCGGCCTGGGCGGCATTGCGGGCCTGGCCGGGATTAGCGGCGGCGGCTCCACCTTCAGCGACCTCGCCGCCTACCTGATTGCCACCAACACCCTGCTCGACACCGTGGTGGACGAATTTGACCTGCTTGCACGGTACAAGATTTCCACGCCGGAAAAAGAGGCCAAGTCGCCCCGCGCCGAAAGCCGGGAGGCCCTCAAGAAAAAACTGACCGCCGAGTACGACGACAAGAGCGGCGTGTTCAGCGTCAGCTTTGCCGACACCGACCCCGCCTTCGCCCAGGGGGTGGTCAACTACTGCGTGGAGTACCTCCAGTCCTGGTTTGACGAACTGGGGGTGGACAAGAACAAGCTGGAAAAGGAAAACCTGGAAAAGAACATCGAGAACACCTACGACGAGATTCGGGGCCTGGAACTGGAGACCCGGCGGCTGGAGCAGTCGGTCCAGCGGGGCAGCGTGAATGTGCCCTCCATTTCACTGGATCTGAACCGTATCCAGATGGAGCTGGAGGCCCAGCGCCAGGTCTACGCCCAGCTCAAGGTCCAGTATGAGCTGCTCAAGGTGTCCATGGCCAGCGAGAAGCCGGTGTTCCAGGTGCTGGAAATGGCGGAAGTCCCGGACCGGAAGTCCGGGCCCGGCCGGGGTCTGATTTGCGTCATTGTCACCTTTGCCGCGGGTTTTTTCTCGGTGTTTCTGGCCTTTGTGTTGAACGCCCTTGACAACATCAAACGCGACCCGGAGGCCATGGCAAAGCTGCGGGGCAGGTAAAGTGTTCATTGCCCGGTAAAGCCCTGCGACCCTGCGGCAGGGTTTTTTATTTACTAAAAAAGTTAGTTTAAACTAACTAATTGACGCTATCTACCCAAAGGGTCGTTTTCCGGTTATGCTTTGAAGCATGGACAAGTTAGCCAAAGTAAAACGGCCGGTCCGGTTCTTTAACACCACCGGCCCCTGTAATCCCTGGGATCACTATATGCTGCCCCCGGAGGAACGCCTGGTGGGAGCCCAGCTCCAGCGCTATATCCGGGACCAGCTTTACTGGGTGCTCCATGCCCCCCGGCAGACGGGGAAGACCACGTTTTTGCAGAGCTGGATGCGGGAGATCAACAGCGGCCGGTTCAACGGCGATGACGCCATTGCCTGCTATGTCAGCGTTGAAAATTGCCAGGGAATTGCCGAGCCGGAACGGGCCATGCCGGCTCTTTGTGAGGGGATACGGCAATATGCGTCGGCCTTTGATGTTCCGGCGCCGGAAATGAAAGACGTTTCCCCTATGACGATGTTGAGCGCCATGCTGGGCAACTGGGCGGAATTGACAGCCCCCAAATCCCTGGTGGTGTTGTTTGACGAGGTTGATGTGCTGGAAGGGGAAACCCTCATCAGCTTTCTGCGGCAGCTGCGGGGCGGTTTTGCGAGCCGGGGGCCCGGTGTGTTTCCGGTGTCCATCGCCCTGGTGGGGATGCGGGACCTGAAAGATTATATCACCGCCGCCAAGGGGGGAGTCGCCCCCAATCCGGGGTCTCCCTTCAATATAAAGGAAGATTCCGCTGTGCTTTCCAACTTCCGGCGGGAGGACATCGCCAGGCTGTTTGCCCAGCGGACCGGGGAGACCGGCCAGGAGATCGCCGGGGAAGCGCTCGACTATGTGTACGACCAGTCCCGGGGCCAGCCCTGGATTGTCAACTCCCTGTTGAAACGGGCCACCATGCGGGTGCTGGACGAAACGAGCCGGGAGACGGTTACGGTTGACCACCTCATGGAGGCGCGGGAGCAGATGATACAGGCCCGGGAAACCCACCTGGATGCCCTGGCCTACCGGCTTGAAGATCCCCGCATCAGAAAGGTCATGGAAACCCTTATGACCGGCGAATCGGACATAAACCTCGCCACCGGCGAAGCCTTTCGGCTGTGCCTTGATTTGGGTCTGGTTGCCATCATAGACGGAGCGCCCTCCGTGGCGAATCCCATCTACCGGGAAGTATTGTCCCGGGAAGTAACCTACGGCGCCCAAATGGCGATTCCCATGCCCGAATGGGAATGGCAGAAGGCCGACGGCTCCCTGGACATGGACACCCTGCTGCGGGAGTTTCAGCAGTTCTGGCGGAAACATTCGGAACTATGGGAAGAAAAGTCGGACTACACCGAAGCCTTTCCCCACCTGCTTTTGATGGCCTTTTTGCAGCGGGTCCTGAACGGCGGGGGGCGGATAGACCGGGAATACGCGGCGGGCCGGGGGAGGATGGACCTGGCGGTAGAATACAAGAAACGCTGGTATATTCTGGAAGTAAAACTGGTGCACAAGCATGAAACGCCTGAATCCGTGCAGGAGGAGGGGCTTGCGCAGATAACGCGATACCGCGACCGGATAGACGCTGCGGCGTCTGCCCACCTGATTATCTTTGACCGGCGTCCCCAGGCGAAGGAGCTGCCCTGGGAAGACCGCCTGGGCTGGACCCGGGAGGGGCCGGTAACGGCGCTGCGAATGTGACTAATAGTTTGCGTCTATTTACGGAGATCCGTGAATATGGTATACTTGAATCATTCGAGCTACCTGAAAGTGGGAATAGGCAGCTTATACGGTCGCAGTTACGGTTTTGAACTGCCGGGCGGAGGTAAAAATGGAGTTATTGACGGCTGAGCGCCGGTGTAAAATTGAGAAACTTAAACGGAAGTCCCGGGAAGCCGGGAGACCATAGTTGCTGGTGAAGCGTTGCCTTAGCCTTGCGGCTCTTTTCCTGTGTGTTTTTGCGCCCCTCTTTTCCCAGGTGTCCCAGGAAATAGTCGACTCCGCGGAGGATCTCAGCATGGACGCCCTGCTGGCCCTCTCCAGCCCCGATTACCGGGTTACCGCCGGGGATGTGTATACCCTGGCCTATGCGGCGGGAACGACCCCGGTGACCTTCCGGATCATTGTGGACAGCTCTTACCGCGTCCCCATAGCGAACCTGGGGGTGGTCAACGCCGCGGGCAAGACCTACCGGCAGTTTAAGCGGGAGGCGGAGGCGATAGTGGCCAACAACTACCCCCTGAGCGGCGCCCAGTTGGCGCTGATCCAGCCCGGATACTTCCAGGTGTACCTTGCCGGGGAGGTCAACGTCGCCGCGGTCAAAACGGCCTGGGCGCTGTCCCGGCTTTCGTCGCTGCTGGAGGGCAGCCTTACCGGCTATTCGTCGACACGGGACATAACGGTCACGTCGGCCTCGGGGCAGAGCGCCGTGTACGACCTGTTTCTGGCCCAGCGGGACGGGGACCTGAGCCAGGACCCCTACCTGCGGCCCGAGGACGTGGTGCGGATCAACCGGATAGACCGGGTGGTAACCATAGACGGGGCGGTGGAGCGGCCCGGGTCCTACCAGTTGCTGTCGGGGGAACACCTGCGGGATCTGATCCAGCGGTACGCCTCGAACCTGACGCCCGTGGCCGATCCCAGCAGGATGGAACTGGTCCGGTACCTGGATTCGAAGACCGATTCGGGGGACAAGCTGTACCTCTCTGAGCGCAGCATTGTGGAAAACTACCCCCTGCGGCACCTTGACGCGGTAAGCGTGCCGGCTATCACCGATCTGACGCCGGTGATGTTTGTGGAGGGAGCAGTGCGGGGGCCCGGAGCCCTGGAAAGCGCGGAAAGCAACGTGGCGAACCGGCTGACGGTGCGGTTCAACCAGGGGGAAAACTACGCGTCCCTGGCGCGGCGGCACGGCGATTGGTTTACCTCGATATCGGACACCCGGAACGCCTACGTCATACGGGGAGAGGAGCGGATTCCCCTGGACCTGAACCCCATGCTGTACGACTCAAACTACCGGAGCCAGTATTTTGTGGAGCGGAACGATGTGCTGATCGTCCCCTTCCGGCAGTACTTTGTGACCGTGGCCGGGGCAGTGGCGCAGCCGGACCGCTACCCGTATATACCGGACCGGAGCTGGGAGTACTACGTGGCGCTGGCCGGGGGCTTTGTGAAGGAGCTGAACTCCCGTGAAGCGGTGGAGATCAAGGACCTTGGGGGGAAGAGGATGCGGAAGACGGACGCGATAACGCCTGAGACAACGATCACGGCGCGGACTAACGCGGGGCTGTATTACTTTAACCGGATTGCGCCGGTGGTAACCACGGTCCTGTCCATCATCACCACCTTCGTGAGCGTGACCCTGCTGGTCACCCGGTAAGGCCCTCAGGGGCCGGGATACTCCAGGTAGTCGGCGAGGAGGTCCAGTTTTTCGGCTATCTCCCGAGGTATCGCCTCTTTAGGGCAGAAGGGCACGAGACGGTAGAATTCTCCCTTGGTAAGCAGCATGGGCTGATCCGTTTTTCCCGCGTAAACCCTGAAAACCATTTCTGCAATTTCGCTCATCTTCACATTCCGCAGCATAAAACGCTTTACGTCTCCGCTTCCCCTGGTATACTGCTCTAAAATTTCATTGCTGCCGTTAAAAACGGAAGTCAGCAAAACTTCACGCAAAGAACGATCGAAAATTTCTATATCGTCATGCATAAAAAGATTCTGTTCTTCCTTCTTGTAGTGATCCTTGACGAACTCCGTCAATACATCCGGGCTGACAAAATAATTTTCAATCTCATACTCTTTCCAAAATACCGTTGCGATAGAATCGGTAATAATATCATGCCGGTTATTACTGTCATTGTCAAACAGAGCGAACCCCTTTAGTTCCGGAACAAAGGCCTTTAACGCGCCAAAATGGGAAAGATGATTCCTGTTAAACGCTCCGCCTGCACGGTCCAGTTGGTTTTCAATGCTGTCTTCCGGCTCGATATTTTGAGTGTAGTAGAGATTTAACCTGTCGTTCAAAACTTTTTCCGCTTTTTTATGGCCTAATAAAACTGCCAGCCTGCGCAGTATTTCAACGTCGGTGCTGCCTTCAATATAAAATATTCTTGGATGCACCTTGGCCTTGTAATAATGCTCAATCCCATAGGTTCTAAGGGTATTACGCACATCTTTTTTATCCCCAATATTATCGACGGTCCCGTCAAGGAGGAGCAGGGTTAAATTGGTGTCCACCGCGTCATCCAATATGGCCTCCGAATGTGTCGCGATAATCACCTGGGATCCGTTTTCCCGGGCGGCCGTCTTTAACAGGGCATAAATTTGCCTCTGCCGCAGAATTTCCAGGTGCGCGTCAGGTTCGTCTATAAGGATAACCGAATTTTTATGCCAATAAATATATGAAAGTATAAGCAGAACCTGCTGCAAGCCCCTTCCGGCGAGGGAAATGTCAAGATCCGTAGACATAGTATTTGGCCTGTAGGTAACAAATAATCTGGCCCTGCTTTCGACAAACTCCGGTTTGTTGATTCTGACCAAAAAAAGACGCTGCATAAATTCCACGATTTTGTCCCAGTCCCCGGTATTGTTGTTTTTGTCATTTTCCGCGACCTTATAACAAATATTCCGCAAAACCTGGGCGGTCTGTCCCTGTCCCAGCAGCGTTTTAATCCACCCGTCCTGATAAAGCGTTTCTTCGGTTTCAATGCCGGACATGGGGTACAAAAGATGAAACTGTAGATTCGATGCGTATTGAATCAATTCAGGATCTTTCATAATTGCCGCATCCGGGGCGCTGTAAATAACCTCCGGGTCCCTATAGGTAAAAACAAAAGGACAATCGGTTATTTTCCCTTTGAACTCAAGGCCGATGGTTATCCGCATTTTTACAAATTCGTTCTTTTGTCTGACCCTGGTTTTGTTCCAGAGAAAACGTGTTTCGGCCACCGGGACTTCAAGTATATTCAGGCGGTTTATGCCGGCGCCGTACCGCTCCCGTTCTTTAGTGGAATTAGCTTCTCCCTTTTTTTCATACCAAGACTTGACGCCCCTGTCCCAAAGCGATAAAGCCTGAATGACGCTGGTTTTTCCGGAATTGTTGGGGCCGATGATAACCGCCGGATGGCTTAATTCTAGGTGTATCTTATGTGAAAAAGTTTTAAAATTTTCAATTTCTACATAATGGAGCATCGCCATTACAAACCTCCGATGCAATTCAAACAGGGCTGTTTCGCCCCTTTTAAAATCAAAATACCACACATTTGAAGGCTGTGGAAGCGCCGGCGGAGAACCGTTGATGTTTTCCCTTATCCGCTGCCTGACTTGCCAGCCTCCGTGCCGTGTAATGGATTGGAGGGGGCCGGAGCGCGGGCAGCCAGAGGCGGCCAAGCGGAGCCCCGGAAAGCCCTGGTTTCCGGGGACTTGCGTTTTTTGCGGAACTTTGTTACAGTAATGGCAGGAGGATCCGGTGAAAAATTCGATAGTCGCATTGGCTGTGGCGGCCATTACAGCGGGGATCTGCGCCGGGTGCGCCGGCCTTGGCTACCAGCGGGAAACGGATCTTTCCTCGCATCTGCCCCTGGGGGTTGTTACGGTGTTATCCAACTACAATATTTATTGGGATGACGAGGATCCCGGATCTTCGGATCCTCCTGAAAAGGACGAAACCCCCGAAAGGACCAGGATCTCCCGGGCGGATACCCTTATCTCCGACGCGGAAGCCATATTGCAGCAGAGTTTTGTCGACGCGGGAATAACGGCGGTCGTGCCAAAGAGCGCCATCATCGAATCCCAGGCATACGGAAACGCCAAGCGGTATTCGGCCTGGAACAATAAACGAACCGTCCGGGCCGAAGGCTACGAACCGATTAACTACAGGGACAGGAATTTTGCCGCAGCCCTGGCGGAAGAGACCGGGGTTAGGGCGGGTCTTTACTTTATCTTCGACTTTTCAAAAGCCATGGCTTCCGGGATAGGCAAGAGCGGCGCCTTCCGCGCCCAGGTCTATATGACGGTGGTGGTGGTGGACGCGACGGGGAAGATACTCTACAAAAAGAACCGTTTTGTGGCCAGCAGCGACAAAATACCTGTTTCCTCCAGGCGCTTCAATCAGGATGAACTGATAGATATATTCCGATCCACCATTGCCAATGCCTGCTATCTCTTTATCCGGGAGTTTGCCGCGGCCAATAATCTGGATGTGGAATAATAACGCTCATAATTTGGAACGGTTCTGCCGATACTGTTTAGGTTATGTTTATCCAAACCCCGGTTAAGAGCTTTTCCCAGGGAGTGTTTTGCCTTGCCTTTGCGGGAGCGTTGTTGGGCCTTATTGTTCCTGTGGGAGCCGAAAACGCGGCGCTCGTTCCGCAGATAGCCGGTTCCGAGCAGACCCGGGAAAGCGCCAAGCCTCCCTTCCCCTACCTGTTTTTTACGGAATACTATAACGCGTATAAATCCCAGGAAGCGGCCCGGCCCTATTGGGTGGAGTCGGAAACGGAAGTTCTGACCCAGGCAAGGATACTGCGGGAAAACACTTCCCTGCTCCTCAACAACGATATTCTCGCTTTTTACGGACATCCCCTCTCCAGAAACATGGGCATCCTTGGCAGGTATGCTATTCCCGATCTGGATGCCCGGCTCACCGAACTTGCCGGGGAATATAAGGCCGTCAGCGGCGGCAGGGGCATTCAAAAAGCGTTTTATATCATCTTTGGAACCGTCTGGCCGGAGGGGGAAATCGGCATTATCAAAGAATCGGTTCTTTTGGAATACATACAGTACGCCCTGGATCATAATATGCTGGTATTTATCGACCATCAGATTGGGCGCTACGATCCCATAGCGTCCCTCAATAAGATGCTTCCCTACCTGCGCTACCCCAACGTGCACCTGGCGCTGGACCCGGAGTGGCGGACCGACAAACCCATGGAAGAGATCGGCAGGGTGAGCGCCGCGGAACTGAACCGGGCCCAGCAGGCGATAGAGGACTACATGATTGAAAACCAAATATCCGGGGAACGGATGCTGGTGGTCCACCAGTTCAAGCCATGGATGATACAGAACCGGGATGCCCTGCGGGCAGGCAGGGACAGGGTCCGGCTAATCCACTGCGCCGACGGCTTCGGCAGTCCCGGTCAGAAGCGGGGCGCATACGCCGCCAATGCCCTGGCGCGGAACCTGCCCCTCAAGGCCTTCAAACTGTTCTACAACTTTGAAATCCCCGGAGCGGGTTATGACAGCCCCCTCCTGTCGCCCTCCCAGGTTTACGCCCTAGACCCCCGGCCCTACCTGATCATGTACCAGTAGTTTTGTGTTCACAGCAGGGCCGATCTTCCCCTGAACCGGACAAACAAGGTCAGGTTCTCCAATGAGTAGCCCGCGTTTTTTTGCATATTTTTCCGGTTGATATAATCAAGACCCAGAGAAATATTTCTATGAAACAGTTCCGCTCCCAGCCTTACTTGCGTGTGCGCCCATTTATTATGATGAATCGCATATCCCGCCTGGAACGCAGCCTTGGCCCGCAGAAAAAAATATTCCACCTCAAGCCGGAATTCCGGGGAAAAAATGTTTGGAGAGACATCGGTTCCGATGGGATTAAAATACTTTTTTTTGTCGTTGCTTTTGATGCGTACCCTTTCTGTGAACTGATCCGTCAGCGTGACCGAGGGAGTTATGGTTATTTCCGAAGTTATGCTGATAGGCATGAAGTAGTTTATATAAAATTTTTCAAATGACGCTTCCCAGCCGTTATAATCGTGAAACTTCAGATTTGTCACAATATCGTGGTTGCATTCGTGTGAAATACCTATTGAAAGGTTTCTATAACGAACCTCTCCTCCTATCAGGAAATCCCCGCGGAAGGGGTCGAAATAAATGCCGCTGGATTTTGTCTCCCGGAGCTCAACGGAACTATAGATATGTATATAATCCGTAAGATAAAAACCCATTCCCAAAGACTGGACCAGAAAATCAGAGGATTGTATTGAGCCCCGCGTTGTTTCAAGGAACGAATCGGGCACAAACCCCAGCGACAACATCCACATCATAATAAGAATATTGCTCATCCTGATTGTATTAGTAACCAATTCTGAAAATAAACAGTAGGAATTTTTTCTGCAAAACCAGCTTTTCTTAGAAAAATATAGGATTCGCGCCCGCTTCCACAAACTCCGAAAGTATGCTACCATCACAGGAGGCAGAATTACGGCATTTTTTGGAGAATAACAAGGGTGAATATTTTGATAAGCGCCGGCGGAACCAGGGAGCGGATCGATTCCGTGCGGAGCATTGCCAACGCTGCCACGGGCAGATTGGGCAGCCTGGTGGCCGCCTGTTTTGACGAGGTTCCGGAAACGGAGCGGATCTTCTACGTCTGCGCCCCAAACGTCCCCAGGCCGGATTCGGCCAGGGCGGTGGTTACGGTGGTTGAAGACACCGCGGGCCTGGAAAAAGCGGTCCGGGAGATCCTGGGGCATAATCGGGTGGACGCGATTATCCACAGCATGGCTGTCAGCGATTACCGGGCGCGATCCGTGACCACCGCGGCCCGTATCGCGGAGCGCGCCCGCAGCGTTCCGGTGATCGAAGCGATAGACAGCGCCCCTTCCCTGGGGCGGGACGCCAAGATCAGCTCCGATGAAGACCGGCTGATCATTGTTCTGGAGCCCGCCCCCAAAATCATATCCCTCTTTCAAACCCTCGCTCCCCGGGCGCTGCTGGTGGGCTTTAAGCTCCTGGACCATGCGAGCCATGAAGCGCTGATTGACGCGGCCCGCCGTATTCTGGAAAAGAATCGTTGCGCCTTTGTGCTGGCCAACGATGCCAGGGATATTCACGACGATGTGCATATCGCCTATCTGATAGACAAAGCGGGGCGGATTCGGCGCTTTGGGAACAAACATGAAATAGCCCGGGGCATAACCGAAGCCCTTGTCGCGCAATTAAAGGAGAAGAACGCCGGATGAAAAACATTATTCTGGGCATTACCGGCAGCATTGCTGCGTATAAGGGGGCGGACATTGCCAACGCCCTGACCAAGGAAGGTAACGCGGTTCATGTGATCATGACCCGGTCGGCGCAGCGGTTTATCACGCCCCTCACCTTTCAGAACCTGACCAAACACAGGGTGTACACCGAAATGTTTGACGAGCTTGTCTACGAGGATGTGCGGCATATTTCCCTGGCGCAGAACGCGGACTTGGCGCTGATCGCCCCGGCCACCGCCAACTTCATCGGGAAGATCGCCTCGGGGATTGCCGACGATATGCTGACCACGGTGATCATGGCTGTTGAAAAAAAGCCCGTGGTGATATGCCCCGCCATGAACACGGCCATGTACGAAAATCCAATTACCCGGGACAATATCAAAAAGCTCCTGGGCTACGGCTATCATTTTGTGGAGCCCAGGGAAGCCCGCCTTGCCTGCGGCGATCTGGGAAGGGGCGCCCTGGCGGACACTGACACGATTCTTGCAGCGGCGCGGCGCTTCCTGGGGTAGGACGTGGAAAAGATTGCTATTCGGGACATTGCCGGTTTCCGCATCGGCCAGGCGCAGGACCTGGAGGCCGGGACGGGCTGCACCGTTATTATCTGCGAGGAAGGCGCGGCCTGCGGGGTGGATGTTCGGGGCGGCTCCCCGGGCACCCGGGACACCGACGCGCTGAGCCCCGTTAACAACCGGAAACACGTCCACGCAGTGCTGCTGTCCGGCGGCAGTTCCTTCGGCCTGGACGCCGCGGGCGGGGTTGCGCGTTTCCTGGAAGAACGGGGCATAGGCCGGGATGTGGAAGTTGCCAGGGTTCCCAATGTCTGCGCCGCGGTCCTCTTTGATCTGAAGTGCTGCTCCTCCCGCATCCGCCCTGACGCGGCCATGGGCTACGGGGCCTGTGAAGACGCGTTCCGCGGAGGCGCCTTTCAAAGCGGAAACTTCGGCGCGGGAACGGGCGCCACCATCGGCAAGGCCCGGGGGGTCCGCTACGCCATGAAGGGCGGCATAGGCGCCGCTGCTTTTCGTTACGGCAGCCTGGAGGCCGGCGCGGTCGCCGCGGTGAACTGCGTGGGGGACATTGTCAAAGACGGAGCGATCATCGCCGGCGCCCTGGGGGATGACCTCCGCAGTTTTGCGGACAGCCGGAGGGTCATCCTGGATGCTTACCCTTCGGACAGGGATTTTTTCAGCGGAGCGGGGGGGCGCGGCTGCAATACCGTTCTGGGCTGCATTATCACCAACGCCGCCTGTGACAAAGCCGGGGCGGCCCGGCTTGCGGGGCAGGGGCAGAACGCCATAGCCCGCCTTGTCCGCCCGGCCCACTCTGTTTTTGACGGCGACACGGTCTTTGCCCTGTGCGCCGGGACCGTTCAGGCGACCCTGGACGCGGCAGGGATACTATGCGCCGCCGCCATGGAGGCGGCCATCATTGACGCCGTGCAAAACGCCCGGTCCCTGGGGGGCTATCCCGCTCTGGCGGATCTGCGCCGGTGACGCGCCGGGGTTTCCCCCAACTCGCTTGACTGTTGCCGGCTCATTCCGTATATTTATGCCAGAAACAGTTCCCCCCGCCGCCGGGTTTCTCCCCACGGGGTTTGGCCGCCCTAGCGCGGCATGATAATAATTCAGGATTTTGCCATGGCGGAACAACACGACATCGCCCTCCCCCCCGGATACGAAGGGCTTACCTTTGAAAAGGTCTGGGCCATGTTCCGGGAAACGGACCGGAAATTCCGGGAAACCGACCGGAATTTCCAGGAAACGGAGCGCCTGCTTAAGGAACAGTCCCAGGAAACGGAGCGCCTGCTTAAGGAACAGTCCCGGGAAACGGAGCGCCTGCTCAAGGAACAGGTCCGGGAAACGGACCGTCAGATGAAAGAGACGGACCGCAAGATCAGCAAGCTGGGCAGCCGTATCGGCGATCTGGTGGAAGAACTCATTGTCCCTAATATTGTGGAGAAGTTCAACAAACTGGGTTATGTCTTCGGGAAGGTGGCCCCCAGGGTCCGTTACCAGGATGCCCGGGGCGAGTATGTTGCCGAAGTTGATCTGCTGCTTGAAAACGGGGACCTTGTCCTGGTCGGGGAAGTAAAAACCCAGTTGACCATAGCGGATGTGCGGGAGCACCTGAAACGAATGGAGAAACTGCGGCGCTATGCGGACGAGCATGGGGACAGGCGAAAACTCCTGGGAGCAGTTGCCGGAGCGATAGCGTCGAAAGAGGTCAAAGCCTTTGCCGTCAAGAGCGGTTTTTTTGTGCTGGAACAATCGGGGGACACCATACGGATCAGCGTTCCCGAGGGCTTCAAACCCAGGGAGTGGTAGGGGCAAGGCGGACAAAACGCCCGGTCCGCATCCAGACTGAAGGGGCGTTTGGGGACGATGGCTCAGGCTGCTGAGCGCCTGTGCTGTTAATTTTTTTTAATTGGAGCCATTCCCAAAACCAACAGAGTTTTGGGAATGGCTCTTGTTTGTGCAATTTGGTTTGCCCTTCCCCCGGCGTTTTTAGCTCAACACCTTTTTGAACACCGTCAAAACCTCGTCTATGTCCAGTGGTTTTCCGATGTGTCCGTTCATGCCCGCCTGTATGCATTTTTCTATGTCCTCGCGAAACACATTGGCGGTCATGGCAATGATCGGCACGGTCCCGGCGTTGGGCGCGTCAAACGCCCGGATGCGGCGCGTGGCCTCGTAGCCGTCCATTTCCGGCATTTGCACGTCCATGAATATGAGGTCGTAGCGCTCCGGATTCTCGGCGAAGAGCCTGACGGCCTCCGCTCCGTTCTCCGCGCATTCTATACGCAGCTTTGTCGGTTCCAGGAGCGCGAGCACGATCTCGCGGTTGATCTCCGCGTCCTCCGCAAGCAGCACACAGTGGCCTTCAAAGTTATTTTCGGCGGCGGCGGGCATCTCGGCTTCGGCGATACTCTCCGAAACGTCGAGGCACTCGTTTATACAGTCGATTATAGACGAGGGAAACAGCGGCTTTGAAAGGAATTTGTC
>JAIROB010000123.1 GCA_031257695.1 Treponema sp.
AAAAGGCAGGGTGATTAAATATTCCTTCAAAATATCATATTCTGATTGATCCTTTGCCCCTTGCAACAGTTCCAGATAAACATGATTATTAATGCCATAGGGAATATCGTTATCAATGATAAAATCCATTTTATCATACGGGGCGCTTTCTATCCCTTTAAAATATCCTATCAAAATTGATGTGTCTACAATAATCATCTTAATTCTCTCATTTTTTTATAGTCATAATCTGTTCTGAATTTTATTTTACCTTTTAATTCTTTCAAATTTTTCCTTTTTCTATTATTCACATATTCCTTTAATGCCATTTCAATTAATTCTTTTTTTGTAGAGATTGTTTGTGAAAATTTAAAGGCTTCCTCAACCAACTCATCGTCCAAAACAATATTTGTTCTCATCTCTATCCTCCAATACACATTGTAATACACATTGCATGAGTATGCAAGTGTTTTTGTCTGTTTTTATATTTTTTCGGCCAATTGCGCATAAGTGGCTGAAGCAAACCTTCGCCCAGCGGCACAACGCGCTGACGGGACGGACGGGGCATAGCTGGGGGACCGGCATTGGCCGCATTCAAATTGGGGCGCTGTCCGAAAAGACCTGCGGATCCCCCTATGGACCCCCAAACAGCACGGGGATGCGCACACACAAAGTCTGAAAGGGGGGTGGTAGGGGCTGGAAAAACAAAGCTCCGCAACTCAAGCCCCCTATGGGCCCGTTTTCAGCTGCCAGGACCCCCTAACTCCGTCTCAACGCAGCCCCGGAGACCCAACAGGGTCCATAGGGGGATCCGCAGGTCATTTCGGTTTTGGGATTTTGAATTCGGAATTGCTGTGTTACTTGTCATTTGTTACCTGGTTGGTTTTAAAATGGCCTCCGGCACATGAAAAATTGCCGGCTTATGGGGATTTATGCTTTTCATGGAACTGGAAATGGTTTAGAATGAAACAAATAACACGGGTTCGATATTTTGTAAGCAACGGTTTGAGGCCGGGGGCGTTACGGGGGTGGAACCCCCGTTGAGGGGGGTAACGGACAACCAAACGGAGGGAGAAATGACAGGGCTTGCTCTGGCATTTCGACCGGAGCGCAGGTTGGTAGTGAGGGGGGAGACTTCCCCCTTCCCCTTTATAAAAGCACGGCAGAACTCAGGTTAAACACTCATGGGTGAAACCGGAACATGAAAGACGGTCTGAGTATAATTTTAGGCTCCCACAATCATATCCCCTACGGCGCCGGGGATGAGGACGGGGAGTATATCTATGCGGCCCGGCTCAAGCCTTTTATTCAGACCCTGAATCAATTTCCCAAAATTCCCGCGGTTATCCATTATTCCGGAACCCTCCTCACCTGGCTGGAGGCTAACCATCCCGAACTGATCAGTATCCTGGAGGGCTTGATAGCCCGCAAACAGGTTGAGATTCTGGGGGGCGGTTTCTATGAGCCCATGATGCCCCTGCTTCCCTATAATGACAAGGTCGGGCAGATCGAGCTGCTGACGGCGTACCTGCGAAAGAAGTTCGGCAAGCGGCCCCAGGGCTGCTGGATCCCCCAGGCGGCATGGGAACAGCACCTGGTGAGCGTTCTGGACGCCTGCGGCATGAGCTATACCTTCCTTGAGGAGAGTTATTTTATTGCGGCGGGGTTTTCCGGCGCGGGCCCCTGCGCTCCCTGCATCAGCGAGAACCAGGGGAAGATTACCGTCGTGTTTCCCCTGTCGGCGCGGCTTAGGGACGCCTTCGCGGACCGGGACGCGGCTCAGGTTCTGGACCGGCTTATGCAGAACGCCGGGTCAGAGAACGCTTTGATCACCGTTTTTCCTGAGCGGTTGTTTTCCGGGGAAAACGGGGAGCCCGCGGAGGTCAGCTACAGCCGGTTTTTTGAAAGTCTTTCCCGTGTTTCCGGCGCGGTGGAATTCACCACCCCCGGAAAATACTACAAAAGCCTGGGGCAGCTTCGCAAGGCTTATTTTCCCGGAGACGGGGGGCGGAATTTTTTAATTGACTATCCTGAAGCCAATGATCTCTACGCAAAGATGATGTTTACCCATGCGCTGATAAACCAGCTTCGGGGGGATAAAGCCCGGAAACAGAACGCCCGGGAGGAGCTCTGGAAGGCCCAGGGGTACACCCTGTTTGCCCCCAGGATCGACGCTGCGGTTCCCCTTCCCGGCGGAAACGGCGCGGATATACGCCGGGCGTCCCTCAGAAAGGCCGTGTACAAGGCGCTGCTGGGCGCGGAAAAGATCTGCCGGAATCAGGGGAAGTTCACCCCTTCGCTCCTGGCCTATGATTTTGACTTTGACGGCAACGCCGAATACCTCTTCCAGGACCGGAATGTCAACTGTTATGTGACAAGCGCGGGGGCCAGCGTTTTTGAGCTGGATTATCTTCCCAAAACCTGGAATTACCTGGACACCTTCTCCGGGGATCGTTTCCGGCGGACGGCCTTTGCGGATCAACTGAGCCCCCCGGGTTACTCCTTCAAGGATCTCAGGGAGTCCCGGTTTGAGGGGGTCCGGTTCTGCGGGAGGGAGAAATTCAAGCTCCTGGACATGGATCGGTCCCACGGGCGGGCGGATTTTAAGCTTCCCGCGGGGGACGCCGGGGAGGTTTCGTATCTGGAGCGGATAGAAATTGAAAAGCAATACCTCCTCAAGCAGGACGCCCTCCGGGTTCGTTACACCCTGATCAACCGGGGGCTTACGCCTGTGTCGTTCAAATTTGCCCCCCGGATAGACCTTTCGTTTTCCGGGGGAGGGGAGGATCTGCTCAGGGTGTTCCGTTTCCATGCCGAGGAAAAGGATCTGGCAATTGGCGAGGGGGCCGAGATACACAATATCCGGGGTCTGGAATTTCGGGACATAAAAAACGAGCTTACCCTGAGCCTCATCGCGGACCATAGCTTTGACGGCTGGCTGCTCTCCATCCGCGACGCCCTGACCACCCAGTACCAGTCCACCTGCCTTATGCCGGTGACAGCGCTGACCCTGGCCCCGGAAGGGCAATGGAAAACCGAGTTTAAACTGACTATCTCCCACTGAATTGGGGCTGCCCTATCTCCCGCGGCATTGAACCGGGGCTCCTTCTCAGGCTATAGTGGCCTATGGCTAAAACTAACGCGGATGCGCTGACTCCCGCCGACGAGGTCCCCGCGGGCCTGGTCCACGGCGAGCTTATCCCGGAAGAAGACGTCCGGGATTATTCCCTGCGCCCCCGCTCTTTACGGGAATTTCTGGGCCAAGGGGCGATGAAGGAAAACCTGGAGGTTTTTATCACGGCCGCAAAGGCCCGGCAGGAGAACCTGGACCATCTGTTTCTCATCGGCCCCCCGGGTTTGGGCAAGACCACCCTGGCCCAGGTGATAGCCCGGGAACTGGAAACGGAGATTGTCCAGACCTCGGCCCCGGCGCTGGAAAAGCCCAAGGATCTGGTGGGCATCCTTACCAATCTCAAGGAACGGAACGTTTTTTTTATCGACGAGATCCACCGGCTCAAGCCAACCATTGAGGAGATACTCTACATTGCCATGGAGGACTACGAGATGGACTGGATAATAGGGCAGGGGCCGGGAGCGCGGACCCTGCGGATCCCCATCAAGCCCTTTACCCTGATCGGCGCCACCACCAAGGCGGGAAACGTTTCCAGCCCCCTGGTGAGCCGCTTCGGAATCCCCTGCCGCTTTTCCTTTTACGAACAGGCCGATATGGAAGCAATCCTCCGCCGCTCCGCGGGGATACTGGAAACCGAGCTTGAGGACGACGCCGCGGCCCTGCTGGCAGCCTCCGCCCGGGGCACCCCGCGGGTGGCGAACCGGCTGCTGCGGAGGGTCCGGGACTTTGCCCAGGTAATGAACGCCCCCTCCGTCACCAGGAAGGTGGTGGAGGAGGGGCTGAGGCGGCTGGAAATTGACCGCCTGGGGCTGGAAAAACAAGACCGGGAGATCCTGGCCATGATCATCAAGCGCTACAACGGCGGGCCGGTGGGCGCGGAAACCCTGGCCATTTCCATGGGGGAGGGGGTGGACACCCTGGAGGATTACTACGAACCTTACCTGATCCAGGCGGGGCTGATCCAGCGCACCCCCCGGGGCCGCATGGCTACCGCCCTGGCCTATGAACACCTCGGCCTGCCCAGGGACGCCAATGAAAACGGCGGACTTCTCTTTTGAGCTTCCCGGCGGGCTGATAGCCCAAAGCCCCCCGGAGCGACGGGGTTCGAGCCGCCTCATGGTCCTGGACCGGAAAGCGCGGGCCCGGTCTCACGCCATGGTGGGGGAGCTCCCGGCGCTGCTTGACCCGGGCTCTCTGCTGGTTTTTAACAACTCCAGGGTCAGAAAGGCCCGGATCTACGGGACCTCCGAAACCGGCGCCCGGGTTGAATTCCTCCTGCTGAAACGCCTGGATCCCTGCGCCTGGACTTTCATGGCCCGGCGCGCCAAACGCCGCCTCCCCCGCAGCCGCTACGCCTTTGAGGGCGGCCTGGCCGCGGAAATCGAGGACCGGGAAGGGGCGCGGCTGCTCCGCTTCGACCGGCCCGTGGACGACGCCTGGCTGGACCGGCACGGCCGCGTTCCCCTGCCGCCTTATATCAGGCGGGCGGACACCCCCGAAGACCAGGAACGCTACCAGACCGTGTACGCCGCGGTCACCGGCTCCGCGGCCGCGCCCACCGCGGGGCTCCACTTTACCCCTGAGCTTTTGGCGAAGCTTGAGAGCCGGGGTCTGGAAACCGCCTTCGTCACCCTCCACGTGGGGCCCGGCACCTTCCTCCCGGTGCGCTCGGAGCATATTGAGGATCATGTGATGCACGAAGAATCCTACGCTATAGACGGGGGGACCGCAGCGAAGATCGAGAAGGCCAGGGCGGAAAAGCGCCCCATAGTCGCCGTAGGGACCACGAGCCTGCGCGTCCTGGAATCGGCCTGGGACGAGGAGGGGCGGCGCCTGCGCCGGGGGGAGGCCGCCACTTCAATATTCATCTACCCTGGCTATGCCTTCAAGCTGGCGGACCAGCTTTTCACCAATTTCCACACCCCGGAATCCACCCTGCTCATGCTGGTGTCGGCCTTTGCGGGAAGGGAATTCATCCTGGAATCCTACAAAGACGCGGTGGACCGGCGCTACCGTTTTTTCAGCTACGGCGACGCGATGCTGATCAGGTAGCTGATGGAAAACGCCACATCCTTTGACGCTCCCGGGTAATTGGCGTTTCCCCCAAAGCTGATCCTCGCAAGGTAGTCGCCGGGCTCGACGGGCGGGCCTTCAAGGGCCGCGGCGCTCCCGGCCGCGTAGTAAACGACGGCAAGGGTCACCGGCGGATCCGCGGATCCCCGCCAACCCAGCTCCGGTCCATAGGGGGATCCGCAGGTCTTTTCGACCGGCGCCCCAATCGGAATTGCCGCCAAAAAACGCGGGAGAGCATGGTAAAAATGGTCAAATACCCGGCGCTTATGTCTGTTAAGCCCTTCAAGAGCCGTCCGGTATTTGATCATTTTTTGAATTCGGAATCTCCGTGTTGCCTTTTACGTTCCGGGGAAATATGCTATGGTCAATATCAATCACAGGAGGTGAATCGTGAAAATAGGAAATAAACTTGTCATTATGATCAATGCCCTTATCCTTTCGGGAATCGGCATTCTGCTGGGAAGCATCCTGTACAGTTCCCAGAAACAAATAACCGTGTTGACTGAAAACGAGATGCAGAATTTGGTAAAGAATGAAGCCAGTCAGCTTGGATTGTGGCTGGAATCTTTTTTTTCCGCCACCAGAACCATGGCGCAGTCGATGGAAGCCTATAAGGAAATAGAGCCGGACCGGAGGCGTTTCTTTTACAATCTTATGCTGAAACAACTGGCCGAGGAAAACCCGGAAATGGCCGCTGTCTGGGCATGCTGGGAACCTAACGCCCTGGACGGTCTGGACGCCGACTATGCCAATACCGAAGGGACAGACGCTACCGGCCGGTTCACCCCCTATTGGGTCCGGACCGCCAGGGGGGTCTCACTGGAGGCGCTGGAGGATTATGAGGATGTCAACGCGGGGGCCTATTACCTCATTCCCCGGAGAACCGGGGAAGAAACCATTGTGGAACCCTATTTTTACAATGTCGACGGGACCACTATCCTGATTACCTCCCTGGCGGTTCCGATAAAAGAAAACGGCCGGGTCATCGGGGTCGCGGGGGTCGATATCGCGCTGTCCAGGATTCAGGAAAACGTGGCGGCCATCAGGCCCTACGAAGGCAGCTTCGCCGCGGTTTTCAGCAACGGGGGGATTGTAGCGGGCCATGTCGACCCTTCCCGAATCGGGAAATCCATGAGGGAAACCGAAACGGACATGGCGGGGGACAAATTGCCGGATTTGATGCGGGCCGTACAGTCGGGCGCCCCCATGACTTTCTCAACGGTTGCCTCCGTGGACGGCGATGCAAGCCGGTATGACATCTTCACCACCCCGCTTCAGGCGGGAAAAACGGCCACCTCCTGGGCGCTGGCGCTTGCGATACCCCACGATGTCGTCAACGCGCCGGTGCTGCGGATGCTCCGCCTGAGTATCATCATAAGCGTGATAATGCTCCTCGTTATAGGGGCCGCGGCCTTTATCATTGCCCGTTCCATCAGCAATCCCCTCAAACAGGTGATGACGATCTTTACCGCCGTGGGGGAAGGGGATCTGACCCGGCGGCTGGACATACACCGGAAAGACGAAATTGGGGATATGGCCGTTGCCTTTAATGGAACCCTGGACAAGATCAAAGATCTTGTGATGACCATCAAGAATCAGGCCGTTACGCTTTTTGACATCGGCAACGAGCTTGCCAGCAACATGACCGAAACCGCCGCGGCGATTAACGA
>JAIROB010000135.1 GCA_031257695.1 Treponema sp.
GACAGGAAGGCAGGAAAGAAATTGCGTCTAAAATGAAAAAGCGCGGGGCGCCCCTTGATCAAATCGTGGAGGACACCGGGCTTTCCGCCGAAGATATAGCAAAATTGTAGGAGTTTCCCTCACGAGACTCGGGGACGCACAAACACTGTGTAGTGGGGCATCGGCAGAAAAACAAAGGCCCCGCGACCAAGCCCCCCCTATGGACCCCCACGAGGATCGGAGACACACACACACTGCGTAGGAGGTACCGGTAGAAAAACAAAAGTCCCGCGACCAAGGCCCCCCATGGACCCCTAAACGGTTCGGGGACGCACACACACTGTGTAAAGGGGGGTGGCAGCGGAATCGCTTGCCGCCCGCATTTGAGCGCAGCGAACGAGCGGGCGGTAAGTGAGTTCCGCTGTCACCCCCCAGACATAGTTTTAGTGCGTCCCCGCTAACCCAACTTGGGTCCATGGGGGGGCGCAGCGAACGAGCGGGCGGCAAGCGAGTTCCGCTGCCAGGACCCCCTAACTAAGTCTTAGTGCGTCCCCGCTAACCCAATCGGGTCCATAGGGGGGGCGAGAGGGATGGCGATACAGAACCGCGCCCCCGGGCCTGAACGGACCGATATGGACCAGCCGTGGGCATCCGCCACCCACTTTACCACCGCAAGCCCCATGCCCATGCCCTGTTCCCGGCGGGAGGAGGTTCCGCGGTAAAACATTTCAAAGATATGGGGAAGATCCGCCTTGTCAATTCCGGGGCCGCTGTCGCTTACCAGGATCTGCGCCGTGTTCCCGTCCCTGCCCTCCGCAAGGCTTGCGACAAGGCTGACGGAGGAGCCGTTGGGGGTATAGCGGATAGCGTTGTTCACCAGGTTTTCCAGCGCCCGCAGGATCAGGCGCTCGTCCATAAAAACAAAGAGATCCCCGGGCAGCGCAATTTCAGCGTAAAATTCATGGTGAAGCAATTCAGCGTCGGAAGCAAAATCCCTGGCGGCGTTCTGCAAAAAGACGGAAAGGTTTACCCTCTGCAGTTGGCCCCTCCACTCGCCGGAATTCATCTGCACGTATTCCAGGAGATCGTTGATCATCCCCTCAAGCTGATCAGCTTTTGCGGCGATAATTTCCGTGGCGTTGACATGGGATGCGGGATCGCAGACGATGCCGTCCTCAATCGCCTCGGTGTAAGCCCTGATCAGCGCCAAAGGGGTTTTAAGATCGTGGGTAACTCCCATAATAAAACGGGAACGCCTGAGTTCCTCCTCCCGCAAGGCGTTTCGCATTTTGTTCAGGGAATGGGTAACGGAAGTTATTTCGTTGCTTCCCTTTACGCCCACGTGCAGGTCCAGTTCGCCCTCCGCAATGCGCCGGGTGGCGTTTTCCAGCGCCAATACCGATTTAGTGATGGAACGGGCGATAACCAGGGACATGACTATGGCGAATACCACCGGAAACAGAAACAGAAGGGATATAAAACGGGCAAGGGATTCCCGGTCATCCCAGTCTTCCTGCTCCTCCAGCATGGCCGCTATATCGTCATACCTGGCAATTTCCGCATCTTCCTGCTTGCGCTCCTGCTCCCTTACGGATCGGAAATACAAAAACTGCCCGATGATAAGAAAAACAGGAACCATGAGGATACCGGCAATCAGCAGATGAAACTGGGTCTGAATTTTCATTGAACTTTTTCTTCCGCCGTATTAAAACGATACCCCATGCCGCGCACCGTTTCTATATACAGGGGGTTTGCGGGGTCCTCCTCGATCTTTTTACGCAGCCGCTGGATGTACACCGCCACGGAGGTGAGATCGCCGTAGCTGTTTTTCCAGACCCCGGCATAAATAGTTTCCGGGTTAAGGGGCTTTCCCGAATGTTCGGTGAGAAACGCAAGACAGCTAAACTCTTTGGCGGAAAGGGGTATTTTTTGCTCCCCCTTTTTCAGGAGGCACGCGTCGTAGTCCAGAGCGAAGGGGCCGAAACAAAAGATGTTTGCGGTTTCAACCTCGTCAAAATCCCGCATCCGCCGCAGTATGGCCTTGACCCTGGCGACCAGCACCTTGGGGGAAAAGGGTTTTGCTATATACTCGTCGGCCCCACCGCCAAGCCCGCTTATCTGATCCTCGTCGCTCGACCGGGCGGAAACGATGAGCACCGGGGCGCTCCTGTCCTGGCGAAACCTCTGGAGAAACTCGAATCCGTTCATGCCAGGAAGGTTTATGTCCAGAATGACCAGCTCCGGATCCCAGGCTTCCACAATGACAAGCCCCTCCTCGGCGCTTTCCGCGGTCCGCACATCAAACCCGTCCCTGAACAGATAGAGAGAAACAATATCCGCCAGATCCTTTTCGTCCTCTATAATGAGAATTTTTCCCTGCATATTATGGTAACCTCAACTTATTAATGAGCTTATTTTATAATTCCCCTGAACCGCAAGCGCGAACCGGGAATATAACAAAAAATTATATGCCTTTTATCTCCCGTTAATGGTTTTGCCCTCCGGCGATCGCTAGTTTTTAGGCCATGAAGATGCAACTGCTTGTTCTTGGCGCCGCGCTCTGGGCATCCTCCCTGGACGCCGAAACGGTCCTGGGGGTGGACGAAGCCGCGGCCCTGGCGCTGAAACACAACCTTGGTTTGGAACGGACCCGGATTGAAACCCTGGGCAAGAAGCGGGAGGCGGAAAACGCATGGAACAGCCTTGTTCCCTCCTTAAACGCCGGGGCCTCCTACGGGCGCGGCTTATCCCTCACCGGAGACCTGGCGCCGGGCCGGGAGGAATGGACGCCGGGAATTTCCCTCTCCGCCTCCATGAGCCTCTCTCCGGCCATCGTCACGGACATTCAGGCGGCGAAAAACAACTACGAAGCGGGCCTGTTTTCCTACGAAGCGGCTAGACAGGAACTGGAGATGCAGGCGCGAAAAGCCTTTTACCGGATACTGTTGCTGCAGGGCGCCGTGGATTTGGCGGACAGAAACATTATCAGCGCCATGGAGCGGCACGACGAAGCCGCCGCCAGGGCGCGGGCGGGACAGGCGGCCCGGCTTGACGAGCTTTCCGCAAGGGTGGAGCTTGAAAACCTGAAGCCCGCCAAACGGAATGCCGAAGCGCAGCTCCGTAACGCCCTGGAAAGTTTCGCCCAAATTCTCGGCATGGATCCCGGGGAAACCATACGCCTTGAGGGTTCCCTGGAAGCGGCGCGGGCGGACGGCGGCATAAGCGCCGGGACGGACAAACAGGAAAGTTACGGCGCCGCGGCTTTGCGGGAATCCCTTGCCGCGCTGGAGGCGCAGCGGAAAAGCCTGTGGAATCAGGCGTACCTGCCCAGCCTGCGCCTGTCCTGGAACGGGAATCCCGTCTATACGAACGACCGGTGGACGGACAGCGCGGGTTCTTTTTCGATAAGCATAGGCATCCAGATAGAAAATTTTTTCCCCGGCTCGAAGGCGAGGAATCAGATAGCCGCGCTTGACGACAACCTTGCCCTGAGCCGGAACCGGATCGCAGAAACCCTGCAAAATGAGGATATGCAGATACGGCAAAGTCTGCGGGCCCTGGAACAATCCATGGAAAGCATGGAAGCGCTGGCCCTTAACGCCGATCTGGCCCGCAAAACCTATGCCATGTGGGAGGAATCCTACCGGCGGGGATCGGCGGATCTGCAGCGCCTGCGGAGCGCCGCGGACAGCCTTTCCGAGGCTGAACACCGTATGCAGCAGGAACAGTACAATTTGCTGGCCGCTGCGCTGGATTTGGAAAAAGCCCTCAATGTCCCCTTTGGAACATTGCTGAAATAACCCTTGAGGAGTAGTACGATGAAAGGAAAAAAACACGCTGTTAAAAAAGCGGCCGTCGTTTTTGCGGTTCTCTTTGCCGCGGCGCTCTGCGTCTTTTTGCCTTCCCTGCTGGCGGAGACTAAAATCATGGCGGTCCGGGGCCCCCGGGAGCAGAGCGAACCCGGGGGCCCCGAATCGCCGCCGGCGGACACGGTGTTTTCGGTCCGCGCCGTCAAAGCGGAGAACAGGGATCTTCAGGCCTATCTTGAAGTGAACGGCAATGTCATTAACGAAAACCAGGTCGCGGTTTTTCCCGATATGGGCGGCAGGCTTATCTCTATCAATGTGGCTTTAGGATCAAGGGTATGGAAGGGGCAGACCATCGCGGAGGTCGATCCCTCAAAGCCCGGCTCTTCCTATGCCCCAAGCCCGGTGATAGCCCCCATTTCCGGCACGGTGGCCGGCGCCCCCCTTTCGGTCGGCGCCACGGTAAGCGCTTCAAGCGTTATCGTTACCATCGCGGATTCCCAGCGCCTTGAAATCGAAGCCTCCATCCCCGAACGGGAAGTGGGGCAGCTCAGGGAAGGGCTTGGGGCCGAGATTACCCTTGCGGCGTTTCCGGGGGAAATTTTTCGCGCCCGGGTTTCCCATGTTTCGCCCATGGTGGACGCCGCTTCCAGGACCAAGCGAATAGTTCTCAATTTTACCGCCCAGGACAGCAGAATTAACGCGGGGATGTTTGCGTCCATAAAACTCAAGACCCGGAACTACAAAAACGTTATCGCCGTCCCCGCGGAAGCGGTGGTGGAAGCGCGGGGCCTCCGCGGCGTATATGCCCTGGACGATTCCGGAGAGCGGGCGCATTTCCATGAAATAAAGGCGGGGGTAACGGTGGACGGAGAAACGGAAATACGAAGCGGCCTTGAGGCCGGCGCGCTTGTGGTTGTGCAGGGGCAGCAATTTCTCACCGACGGAGCAAAAGTGCGGGTCATCGGGGTTCAGGGGTAAGTCATAATGGGCATCGCGCAGAAAGTTGTTTCACGCCCGGTTTTGGGCATCATCTGTTTCGGCCTTGTTGCCATTGTGGGACTGTACCTGGTTCCGGGCGTAGCCATCGATATGCTGCCCGAGATGCATATACCCATGCTGGCGGTCAGCGCCTCCTACAGCGGGGCGGGACCGGAAACGGTGGAAGAAACCGTCACCCGGCCTTTGGAAGCGCAGCTGGTCAATGTTTCGGGACTCAAGAAACTAAGCTCCGAATCAAGCGAAGGCTCCAGCATTATCATGCTTGAATTTAACTACGGCACGAACATAGAGGCAAGGGTCAATGATATTCGGGACCGGCTTGACCGGGTTAAGGGGGCGCTCCCCGACAATGCGGGGAATCCCGCTATTTTTCAATTCGATCCCAATTCGATGCCCATTCTCAGGATCGCCGTGACCGGAGACCGGAGCCAGGACGAACTGCGCGCCATCGCGGAAAACTTTGTGCAGGACAGCCTTGAACAGATTGACGGCGTCGCTTCCACCAATCTTATGGGAGGCAGGGAGCGCATTGTAAAAATCGAAGTTTCCCAAAACCGCCTTGAAGCCTACGGCCTTACCATCACGGGCATCAGGAATTCCCTGGCCGCGCAGAATCTGGAATTGGGCGCCGGCTCCATTGAAGAGGGCTCGACGAATTACGGCATCCGCACCACCGGAACCTTCGCCTCCATCCGGGATATTGCAGAAACGGTGGTGGCAAGAATTAACGGCGCGGACATACGCCTCCAGGATGTGGGAACCGTCAGCATGGGATACCCCAGGGAAAACTCCACGGTATACATCAACGGCGAAACCGGGGTCTATCTGGGGATCGTCAAACAAAGCGGCTCCAATTCGGTGGCGGTGGCGGACAGGGTCTACGCGAAACTGGAGGAGATACGGAGCGCCCTGCCCGCGGACATAAACCTCTCAATTACCCTTGACGACACCAGTCAAATCAGGGAAATGATAGAGGAGCTTGTCAATTCGGCTCTCCTGGGCGCGGCGCTGGCCATGACAATACTGTTTCTGTTTCTGCGGAACATCAAAAGCGCTGTTATTATCGGCATATCGATCCCCTTTTCAATTTTAGTAACTATGCTGATGATGACCATCTTCGGCATCACCCTCAATATGCTTACCATGACCGGGCTTATCCTTGGGGTGGGCATGATAGTCGACTGTTCCATTGTGGTGCTGGAAAATATCTTCAAATACCGGGAACGGGGCGCAAGGCCCTCGGTCGCCGCGGTCCTGGGAAGCCATGAGGTTATGTCTTCCATTATTTCTTCCACCCTGACCACTATTTGTGTTTTTCTGCCCATCCTCCTGTTCAAAAACCGTCTGGGAATGCAGGGAGAACTGCTCCAGGGGCTTATCTTTACGGTGGGCATAGCCCTTGCTTCAAGCCTCCTGGTGGCAATATTCCTCGTGCCCATACTGGCGGGGAAATTCCTCCCCATTGAAAGCAGAACGCAAAAAACCCTGAAAAACCCCCTGCTCAAAGGGCTTGACAGCCTGGCGGAAAAGGCGTTTACGGCTCTGGACGACGGGTACCGCCGGCTGCTGTCCCTCGCGGTGTCCCACCGGTTTGTTACGGTGGCGCTCATCGCCGCGCTTTTTGCCGGATCGGTGATCGCCGTTCCCAAAATGCGGGTAGTGATGATGCCCGGGATGAACGAAGAATCGATTTCCCTGAGCGTAACCATGCCTCTTGGCTCCACCTACAACGACACTAAGGCTGTGATGCTGCAATTGCAGGATTTTGCCATTGCCGAAATAGAGGGGGCAAAAAGCATTATTGTTGATGTGGGCAGTTCAGGCGCGGCCCTGGGCGGCTCCGGGTCAAACATGGGCTCCCTTACGGTGAGCCTTGACCTGAACGATCCCGCGGCGGATACGAGCGCGCAGGCGCGGGCCAAGCTCCTCGCCCATGCCCGGGACTTTCCCAACGCGTCCATGAGCTTTAGCCAGAGCATGGAGCAGATGATGGCCGGGGGCAAGGCCATTGACATAATCCTCCGCATTGACGCTATCGACAGGGGCCTCGCCGCCGCCAATGAAATTGCGGAGCTGCTCAAAACGAATGTGCCGGAGCTTGCCGAAATAAGCGTGGACATGACCGAGGGGCTGCCCCAGGTTGAAGTGGCGATAGACCGGAAGCGGGCCTACAATATGGGGCTTTCGATAAACAGCATCGCCGGCGAAATCTCCGCGGCCATGAACGGCGCCACCGCCACCACCTTCCGTCAAGCGGGGAATGAATACGCCGTGGTAATCCAGCTTGCCGAGGCCGACCGATCGAAGCTGCCGGACCTTGAGCGTATATTTATCGCCTCGGGGAACGGGACGCTCTACCCCCTTTCTAATTTCGCGGCCCTGGAAAAAGGGTCCGGCCCGGTGAAGATCAGCAGGGAAAATCAATCCAGGGTGATACACGTTACCGCCAACCTTGCCGAAGAAAACCTGCGGACCAACGATGTGGAAAACAAGGTCCGGCAGGTCCTGTCCGCCAACTTTGTCGCCCCCGAAGGGGTGCGCCTGAGTTACGGGGGGCAATGGAAGGAAATTATCGACACCACAAAAACCTACCTTCTCGTTCTCACCCTGGCGATTCTCCTGGTTTTCGGCGTCATGGCGGGGCAGTACGAATCCTTTAAGGATCCCCTGATAAACCTCTGCGCCGTCCCCTTCCTGGCCATAGGGGTGGTCTATATCCATCTTATTGCCACCCAGCCCTTAAGTATGTTTACCCTTGTAGGGGTAGTGATGCTTTCCGGCATTGTGGTAAACAACGGCATAGTCCTGGTGGACTACACCAATATCCTTGTGGGCAGGGGCGTTCCGGTCCTGCAGGCCGTACTGGACGCGGGCTTTTCCCGGCTCCGCCCGGTGTTGATGACCACCCTGACAACCATCCTGGGGCTCATTCCCATGGCGTTTTTCCCCGGAGAGTCCTCCACCATGATGCAGCCCATCGGCCTTACGGTCATAGGCGGCCTTGTTTCGTCAACCCTGATCACCCTCTTCTTCATTCCGGTGATGTATTCCTTTGTCAACGAGCATCGCGGCAGGAAACGCCGGGAGGCCCGGAAATGCGGCGAAGCCCGGGGGCCCGCGGAAGCGCAGGTTCATTGATCCGGCTATTTCCGGCGTTTCCACCTGATGTACACCTGCCGTCCGGCGCCGTTTTCCTGGGGGCGTTCTTCGGTTTCAAACTGGGAAACCGCCCGGAAGAGGTCCGCCAGTTTCTTGAAACCGTAGTTCCGGCTGTCAAACTCGCTGGACCGGAGGGTGATCTTTTGCCCCACCGCGCCGAGGTAGGCCCAGCCGGATTCGTCCGCCAGATCCTCCACGGTGTCGTGGAGCAGTTTGAGGAGCTTGCGGTCAACCTTAAACTCCTTCTTGGGCTTTGCCGCCCGTTTCGCGTCGTCCTCGTCGTTTTCCAACTGATTGTCCAGCAGTATTTCTGTGTAAATAAATTTGTCGCAGACCGAAACAAAGGCGCGGGGGGTTTTCTTTTCCCCAAAACCGTAAACCGTGCGGCCGCTTTCCCGCAGCCTTGCCGCCAGGCGGGTAAAGTCGGAGTCGCTGGAAACTATGCAAAAACCGTCCAGCCGGTCGCTGTAGAGGAGGTCCATGGCGTCGATGATCATGGCGCTGTCCGTGGCGTTTTTCCCGGTGGTGTAGGAAAACTGCTGTATGGGCTGGATGGCGTGATCCAGAAGCCGCTCCTTCCAGGAACGGAGGTGTGTGCTGGTCCAGTCTCCGTATATGCGCTTAACGCTGGCGACGCCGTACTTGGCCACCTCGTCCAAAAGGCCCTCGATGATTGCGGGCTGGGTATTGTCCGCGTCGATGAGGACCGCCAATTTTATCTGGTTCGTTTCTAACTGATTAGCTGAAAATGGCAATAGGGGCATAACTACTCCTTGAATTTTATTCTCCGAATATCGATTGTTTAACCCGCCTGAGGAGGCCGATCTTGCCCAGGGGGAGGCGGATCGGATCACCCGAGGGGACGGGTTTGAGCACCAACAGGGTCTCTCCCCCGGATTTTTGCAGGGCATTGGGCAGTCCTATGGCCCGGTTCACTTCCCCCTGCTGGCCGGACCACACAATTTCTATAAGCTGTTTGGAAGCAATGGCCTGTTTTACGATGGATGTTTTTCCCACATAATCCAGGCCCCGGGCTTCCAGTTTTTCGGAGCGCACCGAGGCGGTGGCCAGTTGGGATTCGCTGAGTATCAGCCGCCGTTCTATCCGGGCGGAAAGCTCCTCCCGCTCGGCCTTGGAGAGGGACAGCTTCTCCAGCGCCTTCCTGAACCGCTCCTTGTAAAGTCCTGCCCGGAGCCGGTCCGGCGGCGATTCCCCCAGGATCGTTGTGTCGTCCGAAGGGGGCTGAAACCCCTCGCTGAGGGGCCGGGACGCCCGTTCCAGGGGCGGAAAGGGGGAGGGCCTGTCGCCGGGCCTGGGCCCGCCCTGGGGCGGCTGGGCGACGATATCGATCCCCGCCCGGCGCAGGGCCTGAATCGCGCCGGTCCTGTCCTCCGCTGAAAGGAGGTACACCCCCGGCGCCAGGGTCCGGCTTATCAGGGAGGACACCGGCTCCGCCTCGGCCAGGTACCGGCTATCCTCGGCCAGGACCAGCGTCAGCCCCTGAAACAGGGACACCCCGGAATAACGGGTTTCCCAGTCCTTTATTGTCCAACGGAGGTTCTGTTCAACCTGGTTTCCCGAAAGGCGGTCCAACAGTGCGATAATACGATCGGCGTCCAAGCCCAGATCGAAGCCCCGGACCACCGATTCCCTGGTCAGCTCAAACCGCACGGCCGCGCCGGTTTCCCGGACCAGGCTAAAGAACGCCAGGGAAAGGGCGTCGGCAAAATCAATCTCAGGGTAGAGTATGCAGGAAAACGCCGTGTCCATGGCTATGACCGCGGCGTCCCCCGCGGGGCCGCTTTCCCCGGGGAGGCCGGGAAAATAAGCGTCCCCGGAGCCGGGGCACAAAAGGCCGGCGATACTCAACGCCTCCAGAATCGAATCAAAAAATTCAAAATCCCCCGGACGGGGATTCAAGGCAAAGGAGCCAAGGCCGCTCCGTTCCAGCATATCCATCAGCCGGATAAGGGTTGATCTGGGGTATTGCCGGTTCGGATCCAGGGTCCCCATAAACGCGCTGATAAACCCGGCCAGGGAAAGAAGGCGGCTCCGGCTGTACAGGGGAAGGGCGGGCCTGGGGGCGCCGGCAGCGATGCAGATCCCCGCGGCCAGGTATTCCCGCCGTTCGCGGCCGGAAAGAGCCATAAAACGCCGGAGCCTGGGCTCGTTGAGAACCAGGCCCCCCGACCCTTCGGGGCTTTGCCGCACAAGGCCCAGGGCTTGCAGCCCCCCTACCAGGGCCTCCAGATCAAGGCCGTCGAACAGAACCTTCCCGTCCTCCAGAACCTTTTTTCTGATCCCCCCTTCGATCCTGAAAAAATCAGGCTCATCGGCGACAAAGGCAAAGAGCGCCGCCAGGATGCGATCATCCCGGAGTCCGTAAACAGCCCCGCTGTGCTTCGCGGAAGCACAGCGGGGCTCCGATGGAAAAAGAGCGTTTCTGTTGCTGATAATGGGGCCCAGCGCCTGTTCCAGCAGGGGATTAAGGGCAAGGCGGCGGACCCCGGCGGTTTCGGATCCCCGAAACTCCGGGGCATCCGGGTTCCTGCCGTGAAAGCGGTAGAGAATGAGCCGTTCCTCCAGGTTGAGAAGGATGCCGTGCAGTTCAGCAAAGCTAAACTCCCCGGCAAAAAAAGTTTCCAGCTCCCCCGGAACCGGCTCCCCCAGGATCGCTATGGCGGCAATAACCCTGGCGTCCCGTTCATCAATATAAGCGGCAATGGTTTCCTGGATATCCTTTTTGGACAGAAAGGACTCCAGATCGTCCACCAGCCGCTGTTTATTGAAGGGGGTTTTTATGTTCCCAAAAACGCTTCGCATAAGCTCGAAGTAGGAGCTGTCCGGCAGGGTCAGGAGCGCCGATTTCCAGTCCTCCGGGGAACGGAAGGAAAAACCGCTCATACCGCGTCCCGCCCTTCGGGGAGAATTTCGCCCTCGGTCCAATGCTGAATGGCGTACTTGTAGCCCTGCTCGGCGAGGAATTTTTGCCGGTTCGCGGCGAAGTCTTCCTCCACGGTGTGCCGCGAAACCAGGGTGTAGAAATAAGAGTTCCGCCCCTTGGGCCGCAGGATCCGGCCCAGCCTCTGCGCCTCCTCCTGCCGGGACCCGAAGGAGCCGGAAACCTGGACAGCCATGGAAGCGTCGGGAAGGTCTATGGCAAAGTTGGCCACCCTGGACACCACGATGACCCGGAATTCCCCCCGCTTGAATGCGCCGTAAATTCTCTCCCGCTCCGCGTTGGGGGTTTTCCCGGAGATCAGGGGCGCCTGGAGCATCCGGGCCAGCTTTTCCAACTGGGCGATGTACTGGCCTATCACCAGGATATGATCCTCCCCGTGGTTGTCCACCAACTGTTGCACAATGGTTTCTTTATAGGGATTTTCACTGGCAATGCGGTACTTTTCCCTGGGGTTTGCCACGGCGTAGGGGATCTTGAGCTTCTCCGGCATATCCAGACGGATCTCCGTGCAGATCGCTTCGGCGATCCAGCCCTTGCTTTCCAGATCCTTCCAGGGCACGTCGTAGCGCTTGGGCCCCACCAGGCTGAAGACCGCGTCCTCCGCCCCGTCTTCCCGGACCAGGGTTGCGGTGAGGCCCAAACGCCTTACGGCCTGCAATTCCGCGGTGACCCGGAACACCGGCGCCGGAAGCAGGTGGACCTCGTCGTAGATGATAAGCCCCCAGGGCCGTTCCCGGAAAAGCCTGAAGTGGGGAAAATCCGCGTCCCTGTCAGGCCGCCAGGTGATGATCTGGTAGGTGGCGATGGTTACCGGCGCCACAGCCTTGGAATCCCCGGTATACTCGGCTATGTCCTCCGGCCTGAGATCCGTTTTGTCCAGAAGCTCATCTATCCACTGATGCACCGCGGCCACGTTGGCGGTGAGTATCAGGGTGTTGGTTTTCAGCAGGGCCATCAACGCCATGCCCACCATGGTCTTGCCGGAGCCGCAGGGGAGCGCCACCACCCCGTATCCCGATCCGGGGCCGTTGTTCCCCAGCACCGACCGGGCGGCTTCGGTTTGGTAGTCCCGCAGCGCGAAGGGCCGGCCTGCCCTGTCGACGGAGCGGAGCTCCATTTCCAGCCTCTCGCCGTCGATCAGGGGCGCCATATCCTGCACCGGCCAGCCCATCCTGATAAGCGCCTGTTTAACGCTACCCCGGTCGGTAAGCCGCAGCCGGAAACCCTCGGGACACTTACGCAGGTACTTATCCAGGGCCTTGGCCGCCCCAATTTCCGCCCGTACCGCCTCGTCCTCCGCAACCAGCAGCAGTTCCTCCGGCAGGTCCGGCCCGCGGGCCGCTTCCCGGAAAAACGCCACAAGCCTGATCTTGCCGTACCGCGCCATGGTGTCGGAGAAGCCCTCCAGGATGCTCCGGGGCACGGGGTAGCGGCTAAAGCTGTTCAGGACCCCGGCTATAGCGTCCGGCTCAAAACCCGCGCTGGCGGCGTTCCAGAGGGACAGGGGGGTGATCCTGAAGGTATGGATATGTTCCGGGGATTTTTCCAGTTCCGCAAAGGGCATAATGGCCGCCCTGGCTTCTTCGGCCCCGGGGGCATGCACATCCAAAAGCAGGGTACGATCTCTTTGGACTATCATGGGATTGGCTGCGTCAGTTGGCATCTTTTATTTATTATAATGGAAATCGCGCCCGGTGAAAAGGGGCAGGGATTTTTTTCACAGCAAGTTTACTCTTAATCAACAACCCCGCCGCAAGCGGACGGGGTATGTTGGTTCTGATAGGTATGGATTTTATGCGGGATCCAATACCGCAGATCCAACAGTGGAGACTGCTACCAAAACCGCCCCAAGGGG
>JAIROB010000239.1 GCA_031257695.1 Treponema sp.
GAGCCTGTTCCAAAACCCGGTTGGTTTTGAACCAGGCTCCAGGAAAAACCGGCAAAAGGCCGGTTTTTCCACTAAATTCAAGGAAGCTGTTCCAAAAACTGAAGTTTTGGAACAGCCTCAAATAAAATTTATAACCTTCTTCATGCATTGCTTTTGTATCAATGTATAATACAATTGGTTTTCCATGCTTTCTTCCAACTGTTAATGCTGTTTTTTCAGTTTGCGAAAGATGTGCATAGTGTCTTTTCATGGATTTTAATCCATGATGCTCCCCATGGTCGGGGTCAGCCGGACTTTACCCTGTTTTGCAAGAAATGTAAACTTGACAACCATGGATTACGATATGGTGATCGCCGACCCGGCGAAAAACATCACCGTTTTTGTGCTTGACCCGGTTCCCCCGGCTGAACGGGCGCAGGTCGCCGGGGCTGTCCTGGCCGACCCTTCCCTCGGGGCCGAACAGGTGGGCTTTGTCATGCCGCCCGCCGGGAATGGCGCCCCGCGGTGGCGGCTGGAGATGATGGGCGGGGAATTTTGCGGCAACGCCGCCCGCAGCTTCGGCCTCTACGTGGCCCGCCGGACCGGCCTTTCCGGCAAGGCCTGTCTGGAGCTTGAAGTCAGCGGAGCGGACTCCCCTGTCAAAGTCCGGGTGGACACCGAACGCGGCCTGGCCGAAGCCTCCATGCCGCCGGTTTTAGTCCGGGAAACCCTAGCCTACGGAGGCGCGGACCTGCCGGTCTACGTGTTTGAGGGCATCGCCCACGTGATAGCCCCGGATATACGGCCCTCGGAACCGGCCTTTGGAGAGATACGGGCGATCCTTGAACGGGAGGCCAAAAATGGCGCTTCCTGCGACGCTGCCGGGGTGATGTTCTGGGATAGCGCCGCCCGGTTTATGACCCCCGCGGTATACGTCCGCTCCACGGACAGTCTGGTTTTCGAGTCCAGTTGCGGCTCCGGCTCCGCCGCCCTGGGTCTCTACCTGACCCGGCACATGAACGGCGGCGAGAAGCTCATACCGCTGAAACAGCCGGGGGGAGTGATAGAGGTCCGGGTTAAGAAACGACCGGGGAAAGCCGCGGCGGTCTCCATCGGCGGGTCGGTAACGCTCATCAACAACCCTGCCGCAGAGCGCTAAACGCGGCCCGCTTTGGCAAAAAAACCGCGTTTACTGTTTTTTGAACCCCAGCGCCCGGAATCCGCGGCGTTTGTGCCCGCCCAGCCGGAGGAAGCCCCGGGGTTTTGCCCGGTCGAACCGTTCCGCCTCCGAGGAGGGGAGCGCGGCCAGGGCGATGCCCCCGGTTGCAAGCAGGGCGTCCAGGCCCTCCCAGTAGGCGCTGATGCGGCTGGTCCGCGGGGTCAGGTCCGGGAACAGGAATATTGCGCCATAGGGCTCCCCGGCCGCGGCCGACAGAGCGTCCTTGCCGAGCAGTATGTCCACCGCGGGAATCACCGCCGCCTGGTTGTGTGTGTTATGCCTGGCCGCCTCCAGCGCCAGTATGTTCCGCCCGGACAGCACAATCCGCCCCGGGGCGCCGCCGCCGGGAGCCGTTTTTTCCAGATGTTTCACAAGCCACGCGGGAAAATGTCCCTGATCCGGCTCGTGGACCAGGATCGGCCTTGCGACGCAGCGGGCGGCCAGGGTCGCCCCCAGGCGGACGGCAAGCCTCGCCATGGCCGCCGCCGAAGCGCCGCTCCTGTCAAAGCCCGGCGCCCCGTGGATCGCGTCGATGTGGTAGCCGGTGTCCTCCATAACGTAATCTCCGGCCTCTCTAAAATAGGCCGGCCAACGCCCGGCGAAAGCGTCATCAGCAGTCGCGGGGGTTGAATGTGGCGCCCCGGGGGATCCCGGTTTGGCTCCATAGCAAAGCGCCGTGTGTTCCCGCCCGGTTTCGTCGCCCAGCAGGGGAAGCGCCAGTTCCCCAATCCGGTCCCGGAGCAGGCCGGCCAGGGTATTAACTACCACTACCATGACCGCGCCTCCCTCGCTGAGGAGCCCGGCGGAGCGGGAGATAAAGTCCAGCAGCACCGGCTGCCCGGCTTTGGCGGGCAGGTTGGAAAGGATCAGATCCCAGGGCTCTGCGGGCCCGTCCAGCAGGGCTTCGGTGTGGGCGCTAAAAACAGCGCCATCCACGCCGTTGCGGGCGGCGTTGTATTCCGTAAAAGCGCGGGCCAATTCGTCCCGGTCCTGGGCGCGGACCCTTAACCCCGCCGCGGCGTCCAGGGCCTTTGCGGCGCAGATCCCCAGGACCCCGACCCCGCAGCCCGCGTCCAGCACGGCTGCGGGCAGGCGCCGCCCCACGCGGGTATCCTCGTCCCATTTTTGCGACAGCGTTTTGAGGAGGAACCGGGAACCGGCGTCAATGTCGGCGGAACTAAAAAGCCCCTGGGAAAGGGCAAACTCAAAATCCAGCCCCCGGAACTTGAACTTGACTCGTTTGTTCCCATAGGCTTCGACCGTAGCTTTAGCGGTATGACGGCAATTAGCTGTTGACCCGCTCAACGTATTCGTTGGTTTCGGTGTTTACCAGGATCCTTTCCCCCTGCTTGATAAACAGGGGCACCCGGACGGTCAGCCCGGTTTCGGTGACCACTGGTTTGGTGGCGCCGGACACGGTGTCGCCCTTGACGTAGTTCTCCGATTCCGCGACGGTGAAAGCCATCTTGTAGGGGATTTTTATGTCAATAACGCTGCCTTCCCACACCGTCAGGTCGTAGAGCGTTCCTTCCTTGAGGTAGTACTTCCTGTCCTCCATGCTGCTGATGGGCACTTCAAACTGGTCGTAGCTGTCGTTATCCATGAAGTGAAAATTATCCTGATCCGCGTACTGAAACTGGCAGGTATGGATATCCACCGTGG
>JAIROB010000253.1 GCA_031257695.1 Treponema sp.
AACCTGCTTTCGATGAACGCCGCCATAGAAGCGGCCCATGCGGGAGAGGCGGGGAAGGGCTTCGCGGTGGTGGCGGACGAGATACGGAAACTGGCGGAAAGCTCCGGGGAACAGTCCAAAACGATCAGCGCGGTGTTAAAGAAAATCAAAGAGTCCATAGACAAGATCACCAAATCCACGGACAACGTGCTGACCAAGTTTGAGGCGATAGACAACGGCGTCAAGACGGTGTCCGAGCAGTCGTCGAATATCAGAAACGCCATGGAAGAGCAGAGCGTGGGGAGCCAGCAGATACTGGAAGTGATCAGCCAGCTGAACGAAATAACCCAGCAGGTAAAGAGCGGCTCCCTGGAGATGCTTGAGGGAAGCAAGGAGGTCATCACCGAGGGGCGGAACCTGGAGATGGCGACCCAGGAGATTACCAACGGGATGAACGAAATGGCCGCCGGGGCGGATCAGATCAATGTGGCGGTAACGCGGGTCAACGACATTAGCGGGCAAAACAAAGAGAATATTGACATCCTTGTCCAGGAAGTTTCCCGGTTCAAGGTTGAATGACCCTGGGTTAGGAACTGCTCGAAAATAAAATGCACAGCATTTTATTTAAATTGCTTATACAACAAAGGAATAACATGACCACTTGGTCATGTTATTCCTTTGATCTCCGCGTCCAAACGGGCCTGCATGACGCTGTGCGCGTAGCTCCGTATTTTGGTCCGCACCGACGGATCGGTCCGCTGGGTAAAAATAATCACGTAGATCTTCGTGCTCCCGTCGATGCGAAAACCGAACACAATGCCTTCGATCTTTAACAGCATGCCTTGAAGTTTTATCTGCACATTCTTGCAGAGGGAATTTTTCTCCAGCCCCGGATCCTCGTCGAAAACACAGGAGAGCCCCATGGCGCTGATATCCTTGATGGCGCCATTGATATACTCGTTGTTTACCGGAAGGTTTATGGCGGCCATGGCCCCGTTGTCCGGGGCGACGCGGATATACTTTCGAAGCCCCCTGGCGTTTACCGCCTTGAGCGCGGCTAAAACCTCTTTGATCAGGGTCCGGGAGTCGGTCTTCACCTGAATATAGCCGCACCGCACTTTAAGAATATCGACGTATTTGCGCCTCAGTCTTTCATCCGTCCCCGGCGTCAGAATGCCGACGGCCGTTCCCGCGGTGGCGGGATCGGACATGACATCCCTGATCCAGGCTTCCCACTTCTCCTCCGCAAGCTGCTCCGCAATATTTACCAGGACAATCGAATCGGGGTATTTGATCAGAATTTTCTTCAGCCTTTCCTCATCCCTGACGACATAGACTTCGTATTCCTCCTGGACAAGCTCCTCCACCACCTCGTTTAGCGCCAGCGCCGCAGGGTAGAGAAAGAAAATTTTTTTGCCCACTATTTCAACCGAATTTTCCCGGTCCATGGCCTATATGGTACAGAAAACCAGCGCATTTTTCAACCGAGGCTGTTCCAAAATTGAAGTTTTGGAACAGCCTGAACTATGCATAACCACAAAATATGGTATACTGTGGCAGCGAAAGATGGAAACCCTAATCGCCCTCTGCGGCCTTGGCGTAGAAAAGGTAGTCTCGAATGAAATACGCAAACTCAGCGGAAACTACCGGATCCTGGACAGCGGCTTCGGCAGGGTCCGGTTCCAGACCGATCTCAGCGGCATCTACCGGGCGCTCATGGCCCTGCGCGGGGCGGACCGGCTGCTCCTGGAGGCAGGCTTTTTCCCCGCCCTGGATTTTGACGCGCTTTTTGAAGGGGTCAGGGCCTTTCCCTGGGAAAACTGGCTGCCCGACGGAATGGGCCTGCGGGTCGCCAAGGTCCGGTCCAACCGGTCCAGGCTCCGGGGAACCGCCGCCATACAGGCCATGACCCACAAGGCCGCGGCGGACCGGCTCTGCGAAAAGTACCGCAGGACCAGGCTCGCCGAAACCGGCCCCCAGGCGGAATTGCGGGTTTATATAGAGAAGGATCAGGCATCGGTATTGCTGGACCTTTCCGGGGAACCCCTGTTTAAGCGGGGCTACCGCTCCGAAGGGGGCGCCGCCCCCATTCGGGAAACCACCGCGGCCGCGCTCCTGCTTCTGGCCAACTGGCGCCGGAAGATCCCCCTCTACGACCCTTTCTGCGGGTCCGGAACCATCGCCATAGAGGCGGCGCTCTACGCATGGGACGCGGCGCCGGGCCTGGGTCGCGGTTTCGCCCTGTCGGACATGGTCCCGGCGGACAGGGCAGTCGAGGATGCGGTCCGGCAGGAGCTGCTTGGGAAGGTAAACTTTGAGCGGACCATACGCATCTGCGGCAGCGATTCCGACGCCCGGGCGGTTTCCCTGGCTAAATCCAATGTCCAGCGGGCCTACGAACTGGCCCGGGGCAAAAAACCCTCCCCGGGTATACTGCAGGACCCGCGGCTCCCCTGGCAGCCGGAGTTCAGGGTCCTGCCCATGAACGCTGCCCGCGCCCCCGAAGACCTTGGGGGGGAGCCGGGGTTTATCGTCACCAATCCGCCCTACGGGAAGCGCCTGGGGGAAGTGTCCGGGGCGGAGGAAATCTACGGACAAATGGCGGATATAGGGAAACGATTCCCGCGCTGGAAGCTGGCGGTGATAACCGATCATCCGGGGTTTGAATCCCACTTCGGCAGGAAGGCCGGTTCCTGCAGGGAAATCACCAACGGAGCCCTGGAATCGTACTTTTACGAATACGAAACGCTCTAAACAACAGACGCCTCCCGGAACCGGCGGAGTTTGGGGAAGGGCTTGCCACAGGGGGTAGCGAAAAATGTCTATACTGGTGGAACATGACAAGAGGCGGCAGGAGATTCTGAAAAAAGCGCTGGCGGTCTTTGTCGACGAGGGCTTTGAAAACGCGACTTTCCAGAAAATCGCCGGCCGCTGCGGCATCACCAGGACAACCCTGTATATTTATTTCAAAAACAAAAAGGAAATTTTCAACTACAGCATCAAGGAGCTGCTCCAAATGCTGGAACAGGATCTCCTGCGGGTCAGAAAAGACCGGACCCTGGGCAGCATAGAAAAACTGACCAGGGTCGTCAGCCTGATATTTGACCGGCTGGAAGAAAACACCCAGCTCCTTTCGGTGGCGCTGAATTATCTGCTCTACCTTTCAAAGAGCGATTCCAACCCGGACTATAAGGTGCGCCGCAGAACCATCCGTATGCGCCACATCCTGGCCTCCATGCTGATTGAGGGCATACGGGCGGGGGAAATCAGGAACATCAACGTCCGCGCCATGGACGACCTTCTCTACGGGCTTATCGAAACGGCGATTTTCCGCCTGACAGTTTTAAAACGCTCCGGCACGGGGGAGTTAAAAAAAGCGGTGGAACAAGCGCTGAATCAAATCCGCCTGTAACCGGCCCGGCAAGGCCCGCCCCGCGGCGCCGGAGACTACTATCGGAATTTCCAACAAAAAAGTTAAGATTTTTGTGGGTAAATCTGCGATTATTGACGATAATCATCAAGATAAACTATATTAAAGACGGGTTGGGTGTAAAATGAAAACATTCATGTTTCTTATGATTTTTTTATCCTCGTCGATGTTGGCGTACTCCCAGAACCGGGCGGATACGACTTTATACATTGAACCCATCACCGGCGGTTCCCCGTCGGATCGGACATTTTTCGAGGAAAATATTAGAATGGAAGTGGGCGCCGCCGGCTACAACGTGATCGATGAGCTTGTTGACGCTATTTACTCTATAAGCGGCTCCATAATGCCCGAGGATGACGGCAATGTTCTGAGCATAACCCTGGGCAATGTGGCGGAAAGCCGGGAAATGGTTACCCAGGAGCTGTTTTATACCCAGGTGGAAGAATCCTACGAAACCCTCCCCTTCCTGGTCTGGCAGATGATGGCCAACGCCCCCTTCCTGGTAACGGAAGCCCCCCCGCCGGCGCCGCCGCCGGTGATTGCAGCCGCGGATCCCAACGCGAACAGGATGGCCCCCATTGTGAACCTTATCAACGCCGTCCCCGACGACGATACCTGGAAAAACAAGTGGATATACCTGGGCGCAAAATTCGGGCCTTCCCTGCATTTCTATAAGACCGGCCCGGATTCCTTCAATACAGACGCGGATATACAGGGCTTTACCGTTGCGGCCGGCCTGGAGGCATCGGTTCAGATACTGGACTTTTTAAGCGCCCAGGCCGAAGCCAACTTCAGCATGGATAACGCAGATTACCGGGATCTGGACGATTTAGCCAGGGCCGCTCAGGTGGATCATATGTACAAGAGCGTCTACCTGGACTTTCCGCTCCTGGTGAAGGCCGTGATAAAGCCGGGCAGAACCTTCCTGGTGGAGCCCTACGGGGGCGCGTACCTCAATCTCAACCTTGGCTTGAGCGGGAACGATATGCTGATTTCCATTGGCGGCTGGCTTGCCGGGGCCGGTATAGGGTTTAAGGTAGGCGCCGGCGTTCTATTCTTTGACCTCCGCTATGCCATGGACTTTTTGGACACCACGGTTACGGGCGACTATGGCGCTCTGGTTGAATTCAGAAGGCATATCGCCACGATTAGCGCCGGGTACAAAATAGGGTTCCTTAACCGAAAGCAAAGCGCCACGCGTTTCAGAGGGGCGCGATACTAGCAGCCTGTAGCGCTGTAGGTTTTTATGGCTTTTTCGTTGAAAAAGCCATAAAAACCACGATTATTGGGCATGCATTGGCAGTTTGCAGGGTAAAAAATCTCCTTGCAGGCGATTTTTGGAAGGTTTACGCGCGAAGCGCAACAAACTGCTGGAAGGGGTGTAAAAAATGAAACGAATCGTAACGACACTACTGCTGGGAATGGCCTTGACTACCCTGTGCGCGGCCCAGGCCCAGATCCGGAATTTCAAGCAACGGGGAGGGGCCACGGGATCGCTGGAGGCCGACGGCAACATTGCGGCGCACCCCAGTCTGCCCATAGGCACCGCCGTCAAGATAACCAATACGGAAAATAACAAAGAGGTATACGCCACCGTGAGGAGCCGGATTTCCACCTCCGTTGACCGGATAGTGGATCTTTCCGGCGCGGCCGCCGAAGCTATCGGGATTCCCCCCAACGGAACCGTGGCGGTCATTCTTGAGCGGGTCACCGCCATACCGGCCCCGCCGGAACCGGAGCCCGTGGTTATTGTCGAAGCGCCGCCTCCTCCTTCAGAACCGGAGCCTGAGCCGCCTCCCCCGGCGCCGCCTCCGGTAGCGGAGGAAGCGCCGCCCCCGCCGGCCGCGGTGGAAACGCCCCCGCCCCCGCCTCCCCCCAGGCCGGTCACGGCTAAGGGTCCGGCGCGGATCATCCCCCGTATGCCCGAGCCGGGAAGCACGACGATTTTCCGGGTGCAGGCGGGATCCTATTTGCTGCCCCTGCACGCCAAAGAAGCCTTTGACCGTCTGGTAGCGGCGGGGTTCCACCCCTACTTTGAGCGGTTCGAAAACTACATCCGGGTGGTTATCCCCGGGGTTCCCGCGGCGTATATCCCCTGGATTGCCCAGCGCCTGGGCCAGCTTGACGTAACCGAAGCCTGGATCAGGCCGGAAAACTATTAAAACCGGTTGAATGAACGGGGCCCCGCGAAAGCGGGGCCTTTTTTTACTCAGCAAGGGCCGCCGCCCGGCATCAGGCATTGCAGTAGCCCCGGCAATGGAGGGAATAACAGTTTTTTGGACTCTGTTACTATATCACTCAAGCTGGTATCGTTTCGCCCTTGACCCTTTCCGTCAAATATAATACCTTCTAAATTGATGATACGGTATTTAGACAGCGTTTAACATCCTTGATCTTTCAATCAGTCTAAAGTTCGTGTAGCAGCAATGTAAAACAACAACCGTATTGTCTTTGCCTCCCGGGTTTCTTCACCTCCTTTTCCCGGGAGGTTTTTTTATAACAATTATGACAGTTTAGCATAATGTGTCATATTGACATTTCATAACAAAGCGCGTATAGTGCCCTGGGAGTAATGATTTATGGAACAAACCCTGCCGCTTATGCTCCGGGAACGGGCCCGGACCATGCCAACCGTTGTCGCCCAGTATGCCAAGGATGCGGAGGGACAGTTCCGGCCCAGGACCTATCAGCGGTTTTATGAAGAAATACGCTATACAGCGTCGGGGCTGCTGGATTTAGGGGTAAAGCGGGGAGACCATATCGGCCTGATTTCCGACAACCGCCAGGAATGGATGGTCGCCGATTTCGCCATACTTGCCCTGGGCGCCGCGGACGTGCCCCGGGGCTGCGATTCCACGGAGCAGGAACTTTCCTATATCCTGGACTTTACCGAATGCGCCCTCTGCATTGTGGAAAACCAAAAGCAGATCGCCAGGATCCTCGCGCTCCGCCCGAACCTGCCCCTGCTTAAAACCCTGGTGGTCTATGACGCTGTGGAGGAGCCTGTCCTGCAAGCGGCGGCGGACGCCGGGATCCGCATTGTGGGGTTTGGCGAAACCATGGAGCTGGGGAAACGCCGCCATTCCCAAAACCCCGCGGAGGTGGAAGCGGAACTGGAGAAGGGCAGCGGGGAGGATCTGGCCACCATCATCTTTACCTCCGGCACCACCGGGGAGCCCAAGGGGGTAATGCTGAGCCACCGTAACTTCCTCGCCCAACTGCCCTCCTGGCGCCTGGTGTTTGACGTAAAGGCCGGGGATATTTGGCTTTCGGTGCTGCCGGTATGGCACGTGTTTGAGCGGTGCATCGAATACATCATTTTTTATTTCAGCAGCAGCATCGCCTACTCAAAACCGGTTTCTTCGGTACTGCTTTCGGATTTCCAGAGCATCCGCCCCCATTGGATGGTCAGCGTTCCCCGGGTGTGGGAGTCCATCATGGATTGGTCGAACCGTCATGTGAAGCAGCAGGGGTGGGCGTTTAAAAAGGGCTTTGAATTTTTTATGACCATCGGGATCCTGTACAATTATTTCCGGGATCTTACCACAGGGCGGCTCCCCAATTTTCACGGAAGGGTCCGGCTTTTCGACTTTCTCATGGGATGCGTCCCCCTGGCCCTGCTCAGCCCCGTCCAATGCCTTACCTGGCTGATCGTGTTCAGGCCTATCAGGAAACGCCTGGGGGGACGCTTCAAGGCGGGGATTTCCGGCGGGGGAAGCCTGCCCCTCAAGGTGGACCTGTTTTTCAACGCCATCGGAATACGCCTGCAGGAGGCTTACGGCCTGACCGAAGCGGCGCCCCTGGTCTCCGCCCGCCGGCACAGGGCTCCCCGGCGGACCACCGTGGGACAGCTTCTGTTGAACACCGAGGCGCGGGTACTGGACGATAAGGGCGCCCCGCTGCCGCCGGGCCACAACGGCCATCTATTGGTAAGGGGCGAACAGGTGATGATGGGCTATTACCGGAAGCCGGAGCTTACCGCCAAGACGCTTTCCGCGGAGGGCTGGCTTGAAACCGGCGACATCGCCATGCTGACCCGCGACAGGGAGATACGGATCACCGGCCGGGCCAAGGACACCATCGTGCTCCTGGGGGGCGAGAACGTGGAGCCGGTTCCCATTGAGTTGAAGATTCGGGAGAGTCCCTGGGTTTCCCATTGCATGGTGGCGGGCCAGGATCAAAAGTACCTGGCCGCGCTCATCGTCCCCGTTCAGGACGCGCTCATGGAATTTGCCAATGAGAACAATATTCCCATTGTGGATTACGATTCCCTGCTCCAACAGCCGGAGATCAACGAGCTCATAGCCGACGAAGTGTCCCGCCTGGTAAGCGCCCAGGCGGGGTTCAAGATCCATGAGCGGGTCTTTAAGATCAAACTCATCCCCAAACCCTTTGAGGCGGGGGACGAATTGACCGCCAAGATGGAACTCCAGCGTTCAAGAATTACCGCCAAGTACGGCAGGGAACTGGGGAATCTGTTTAAGGACTGAGCCTGTTCCAAAACCCTATGGTTTTTCCACAGGCTCTTGGAAAAAGCGGCCTAAAGCCCGCTTTTTTCCGCACATCTAAGGTTGCTGTTCCAAAACTGAAGTTTTGGAACAGCCTC
>JAIROB010000068.1 GCA_031257695.1 Treponema sp.
ATGAAAAATTCCGGGGTGGGAAAGACCTTCACGGTGCGGAAAAATTCCTACGGCGTGGGGGTCGAGCGGATATTCCCCATTCATTCCCCCAGGGTTACCAGGGTGGAACTGACCCGCGCAGGCCGGGTACGCCGGGCCAAACTCTACTATATCCGCGACAAGATCGGCAAGGCGGCTAAAATTCGGGAACTCATCATCCGGAAGCCCCCCAAGGTCCCAAAGGCCCCCGAAACGCCCGTAGCGACAGGCGATTCGGAAAACACCGAAAACTAGGGCGCCCGCTGCCCGGGGAATTACGCCGCCATGAAGCTAAACCCGGAATTGCCCTCCCGGCTGATCCTCGACGCCCCCCGCCGGGCCTCCGGCACAGGGGCCGCTTTCACGGACCGCGCCGACGGGGCAGAGGCCGGGAAGACGCGGCAGCCGGCTCCGGAGCTGTTTCGGGACCTTGCGTCGTCCCTGGGTCTGCCCGGGGACGCCCTGAGCGCCTCCCTGCTTTCCCTGGCGAAGTTTTTTTCCCTGCCCCTGGACACAAAGCTCCTCCTGCCGCTCCGTCGCCAGGCCCTGTCCCCGGCGCCGGCAGAAACGCCCCGCAACAGCGGCCCGGAAACGCCGGGCCCGCCCCTCGCCGAACCGTTCCGGGCAGCGGCGCTTGCCGCCGCGGCCGCCGCCGGCAAAGGCGTGGTTCTGAGCCCCGAAGCCCTGGCCGGCTATGCCGCCGCGCTTGCCGGGGACGACCCGGAGGGCGAGGCCCCGGAGGATGAGGCGGGGGACGGCGGCGCGGAAACGCCGGGGGATAAGGCCGGTGGCGCCCGTTTTTCGGCGCCCCGCGGCGGCAAGGACGGGGGGCTCTTCGCGGAGCGGATCGAAGAGCGGTTTCCCCTGCTGCGGACGCTGAACAGAATCCCCGGCAGGGACGGGCGGCGCTGGATAAGCCTGCCCTTTTCATTCGGATCCGGCGGCGTTGACTACAGGGTTTCCCTGCGAATACTATTGGCCGACACCAACGGTCTTCCCTGGAAGGCGGAGCGAATGGCCCTGGATGTCAGGACCGGCCCGCGGCGCTGGTCCTTTCTGCTGGAAAACGCCCCGGGCGGGGATGCCCGGCTTTGCGCCAGGGCGGCGTTTAGCGCCCGGCCCCCGCTGAAACCAAGGGCGCAGAGGAGCCTTCGGGCGTTGCTGGAAGGCATCGCGGCAAGGGTTGTGCTGCGGGACGGTTCCGACGGGGCTTTCCCTGAGGAAGAGGCGGGCGCGGAACAGTGGGATCGGTAAAAAAAGCCTCCGCCATTGCCTACGCCCCGGATATGATCGCCCCGCGGATCCTCGCGGCGGGACGGGGCCGGGAGGCGGAGCGGATCATCGCCATAGCCAGGGACGCGGGGGTAGCGGTTCTGGAGGCGCCGGAACTGGAGGCGCTGCTTGACGCGGGAAAAACCGGAGACTATATACCGGAATGGTGCTGGGAAACGATGGCGAAAATACTGGCATGGGTAATCGCGGAGGAAAGGCGATGAGTAACGATGACAGGGCTGTGTTTTCCTCCCCGGCAATAGCGGCCGGCGGGGAAGGTTCCCCGGCGGAGGACGCCGGCCTGGCGGCATTGCAGGAGGACCCCCGGAGGCTGCTCTCCCTGGCGGAGGTGAGCGAGCCCAGCGATTCCTACAAGGACTATCTCAACCAGGTCTCCTCCCTGGACAGGATATTCAAATCCATCCTCAGGAGGGCGCGCGCGGACATCCGCATGGTGGACACCGTCGCCCAGCGGCTCCTCACCGCGGTTCGGGATAAGCCCGGGGGGCTTATCAGTTATATCCTCGGGGGGGAGGTGCGCCGGTATGAACTGGCGAAAAGCGCCGTCAACACCGCCATACTCTCCGCCCATATCGCCCTGGAAATGAAACTCCCCAGCCACCGTATCATGCAGACCATCACCGGGGCGCTGCTCCACGATGTGGGGATGCTCAGGCTCCCCCAGGATCTGGTCAAAAAGACCGGCGCGCTCTCCCCGGAGGAGCTCCGCCGTATGCAGACCCATACCCTCTATTCCTACCGGATCGTCCATGAGGAGATGAACTATTCCACGGAACTGGGAACCCTGGCGCTGCAGCACCACGAACACTGGGACGGTTCAGGCTATCCCCAGGGCGTGGCCGGCGAGGATATACACCCCGGCGCCCGGATAGTTTCGGTATGCGACGCCTTTGAAGCCATGGTCAGCGAAAAACCCTACCGCAACTCCATGCTGGGGTACCAGGCCATGAAAAACCTCCTGGCGGATAATTCACGCCGCTTTGCGCCGGACGTGCTCAAGTCGCTTATCACCGTCATGGGGATCTATCCCATCGGGTCCATCGTTCTGTTAAACAACGGCGCCATGGCGCGGGTGGCGAACGTGCGGCGGGACGCGCCCCTGCGGCCCAGGCTTGCCGTGCTGGTGGACCCGGAGGGGAAGGTTCCCCGGCAAGACCAGGGGGAGCATCTGGATCTGCTGCTTGAAAAAAGCCTGTACATAGTCCGGGCAATCAACCCCGACGAGTTGACGAAGGATGCCCTCTAGGACTTCCCGGGGCCGGGAAGGGGAAAGCCGCGCGGCCGCGGCGCTGGAAGCCGGGGGAATGGAGATACTAGCCAGAAATTTCCGTTCCCGGAGCGGGGAAATAGACATTATCGCCCGGGAAAAGGATACCCTTGTGTTTGTGGAGGTAAAAACCTGGGATCATTACGGGCTGGAGGATCTCCGTTTGGGGATAAACGAAAAAAAGCAGCGCAGGATCATCGAAACAGCTAAGTATTTCCTGCAGGAACATCGAAAATATAATGAAATGGGTATCAGATTCGATGTAGTTTTTATCAGCCCCCAGGGTATTGACCATCTTGCATCAGCGTTTACGGAGCGTGTATGATAACGGCGCCGCGGGATTCTCCACCGGCAGCCCAGCCGGAGAATCAGGCAAAGGCCTCGCGATTGGCCTTGCTGCGGGCAAAGGTAAATAGCGAGGACTATCTCTTTGAAGCGATTCAGCGCCTAGCGCAGATTATGAGCAATGAGATTCTGGGGATTCCGCATGGGGGGATGTTTTATGAGCGGCAACGAAAGGGGCGGAAATGACCGCCGGAATTATCAGCGTAAAGAAAAGGACAAAAACAGGGATCGATGGGGCAAGGAGGCCAAAAAGAAGGGGGGCAACCCCCGTTTCACCAGGGCTAAGGAAAACATGGCTAACCGGCCCAAGTGGGTTCCGCCGGCCATGTCCTCCGAACCGATTCCCGAGCCCGCCTGCCCCTACTGCGGCAAACCCATTCGGGATCTTTCCGCGGCGCTGAGCGACCGGAACAGCGGCGAGGCGATTCACTTTGACTGTGTGCTGGGGCGCCTGAGGGAAAACGAAACCCTGGAACGGGGGGACGCGGTGACCTATATCGGCGCCGGTCGGTTCGGGGTGGTCCACTTCGCCAATCCCAACGATCCCCGGGGCTTTGCCATAAAAAGAATCTTCGAATGGGAAGACAAGGAAAACCGCGCCGAATGGCGGAAGTCCCTGGCGGATCATTATTCCATCACTTAAATTTGAACTGTCGAGGCAAACATGATTGGCATTATCGGCGCCATGGAGGACGAAGTAAGCCTCCTCAAGGGCGCGCTGGCGGATATTCACGCCGAAACTACCGGGGTGTACGAGTTTTACAGGGGCGTCCTGGAAAATAAACCCGTGGTCCTGCTGCGCTGCGGCATCGGCAAGGTCAACGCCGCGGTGGGCTGCGCCCTGCTGATAGACCACTACAAACCGGACCTGGTTATCAACACCGGGTCCGCGGGGGGCATAGATCCCGGCCTCAGCTTCGGGGATGCCGTCATTGCCGAGGGGCTGATCTACCATGACGTGGACGTCACCGCCTTTGGCTATGAGCCGGGACAGCTTCCGGGTATGCCCGCGGTCTTCCAAACGCCGGAGGATCTGCTGCGCCGGGGGGAAGCAGCGGTGGACGGCCTGAAACAGGAAGGGCTGCTGCCGCCGGACTTTACCCACCGCCGGGGGCTCATCGGTTCCGCGGACGTGTTCATGCACGAGACCGGCCGGATCGACGGCCTGCGTAAAACCTTCCCGGCTGTCAAGGCGGTGGAGATGGAGGGAGCCGCCATAGCCCATGCCTGCCGGCTCCTGGGGACGCCGGCGCTTATCATCCGTTCTCTTTCGGACATAGCCGGATCGGAATCGCCGGTCAAGTTTGAAGAATTTCTCCCCGTGGCGGCAAAACATTCGGGAACCATCGTGCGTCGCATCGTCAGGGACTGGCAGTAACAGCGTCAGGAGGGATTATGGAAAAAATAGCGAGCTTTCAGGTGGATCACCTGCGCCTGAAACCGGGGCTGTACGTGTCCCGGCAGGACAGGTTCGGCGGCGCCGTTCTTACCACCTTTGACCTCCGTTTCAAGGAGCCCAACAAGGAGCCGGTAATCGATATGCCCGCGCTCCATACCATTGAGCATCTGGGCGCAACATTTCTGCGTTCCCACAAGGAATGGGCGGACAAGACGGTCTATTTCGGGCCCATGGGGTGCCGCACGGGGTTCTACGTGATTCTGGAAGGCAAGCGGAGTTCCGAGGATGTGCTGCCCCTGATCCGGGAGATGCTGGACTGGATTATCGCTTTCGAGGGCCCCATCCCCGGCGCCTCTCCCGCGGAATGCGGCAACTATTCTGAACAAAACCTGAACATGGCCAAGTGGGAAGCGGCGCGGTACGGCGCGATCCTCAAAAACCCCGGCGCGGAAAACCTGAACTATCCCGGGTGAGCGCGGAGGGCAGGCGGAGGCCCTTAAATCCTTTGCCGCCGCGGACCCTGTTTTCCCGCTCCCCGCCCTTCTAAATCCCGCCGCCGGGGGGAGCGGAGACTATGCCTACCGCCTGAAAAATGTCCGCCGTTACGCGCGCAGCCCCCGGCGCCCCGGCTTTACCGCGGGCCTTGCCGCTGCTCGAAACCGCCGGCGCGGCATCTAAAGAGGCGGAGCGCATACAGTCCTGTCATTTCACCAGTGATGAAAACTTTCTTTCCAAGTTTTTCTATTGTCTTAATATACCTATCGATTATTACGGCGCCTGATTTGAATTTTGGCCTGGACATTACTTTGGCTACTTCATCAAGTATTTCATTTGAAATATACAATTCATCTATTCCCTCAATAATTCTTTCAATCACCTTTTGAGAATTTCCTCCCCAATAAAATGCGGAAATAAAAATATTAGTATTTAATACCAGCTTCATTTGATTTTATGCTTGGGATGAGTTCAATAATAACTTGAACAATATATTTGCCTATGTTACAATGTTTTCATAAATAAGGGAGGAGTGAAAACATTGATGGAAGAACGAATTCTCCGAATGATGCCGTTATTGGACGAACGACAAAAACGATTGTATTTGGCGAGTGAGGCCATGTCGTATGGTCGTGGCGGCATCAGTGTAGTAAGCCGCATTTCCGGTATGTCGCGGACCACGATAACAAAAGCAGTTGGCGAACTGAGCAACGAGGATACAATTGATGGAAAAATACGCCGGAGCGGCGGCGGACGGAAGTTTGTGGAGTCAAATTATCCTGACATTGAGAAAAAAATCCGTACAATCATAGACGGTAAAACATACG
>JAIROB010000127.1 GCA_031257695.1 Treponema sp.
TCGGCAAAAACCCCGGCGGACGCGCTGGAGCGGATCCGCGGGGGCTACCGGCTGGGCTACCACAAGGCGGCAAAGATGGCCGCGGTGTCCGGCCGCGCCGTGGTGAAGGCCGTGACGGAGCTGCCCCCGGAGCGGCTTGGGGCCCTGTTTATCGAAGCCGCCCCGTCTCCCCAGGCGGCGCTGGACGAAGCCCTGGCAAGGGCCAGGGCCCGGGGGGTTGCGGTCCCCGGGGTACTCGTGCTGGCCGACGGCTGCGTCACCGTGCCGGAGCCGGGATAAATGCGCTGTTCTCCCTCCACTATCGCCGACCAATACCGGTCCCCCCAGAACTGTGCGTTTATCCTGTCCTTCACCCGAAAACCCTATGCAAACCTCCTCTCCCGGGGTATAGTTAGGGCAGGGAGAAAGGCATGAGTGTTTTTAAGGAGACAATCACCCTGGCTAATGCCAGTGACAAAGTAAGGGTTGAATGTGGCATTCTCAAGGAAATCCGCTCCGTTACTTTGGACGTCATGCCCGATACCGGGGCGTGGACCCTGGTTATCAATAGCGAAGGACATACTCCTCGGAACGTTGCCCCTTGAGGCGATGGATCTGATGGTTGATCCGGCACATGAACAACTGGTCGGGGTCCACGGCGATCAGCCCCTGCACGTTCTCTACTAGAAGGAATTCAGGCAAAATCAAGGTTGTAAAGCAAAAGTTCGTGAGGTTCGAGGTTATCCTCTTATCCATGCTTTTAGTCTAATCAATCCACTAGGGTGTATATGTCATAAGGTGTCCGGGGAATCCAGCAGCGCGGGGAGGCGCATATAGGTTTCCATGTAGCCCATGCGCCGTTTCTTGACATTGATATCCAGCAGGACATAGCCCTCTTTTTCGTCGAGGCGGAAGGAGCGGATGGAGACCGGGTCCTGTTCAGAAAGCCCGGCCTCGTCGGCTATGGAGCCCCGGACTACTTTTTTTACCAGATAGGAAGCGGAAAGCCCTCGGTTCGCCGAGGGGCTGAGGACGAGCCCGAAAAGCGGGGCGACCATGCGTTCCCGGCTGTCCTTTCTGGCGGCATCCGCCAGAGGCATATCCGGCCGGGGCGCGGTCATCAGGACCTGCCGCCCGCCGCCGGAAGTGGTCAGCGCCACCAGCTCACCGGGCCGGCCGGAAAAGAGCCGGTCCTGCAGGGCGGGGATCAGGGCGCCCTGGGGAGCGCTTATCCCTTCGCCGTTGACGCCGGTGATAAAAAGGCCCTCGGCAACCTGGTGTTCCGAGGCGGGGGTAAAGGGCGCCACGTAGATGATCTCCGCGCCCTTGCTTGTTTCGCTGATGACCAACCCCAGCCAGGGCCGCTCGGCTTTGCCCCCGGCGATCATGGCCGGGAGCGCCGCGGCGAGCCGTTCCGCGGGCACCGCAAAGTTAAGGCCTTCGAACTGCTCCACCCCCGCAAAGACAATGCCCACCAGACGGCCCTCGGCATCCACCACGGGGCCGCCGGAATTGCCCTGGTTTACCGCCGCGTCGATCTGTATCACGTCCCCGATCTGGAGGAAACGCCGTCCCAGGGCGGAAACAATGCCCCTGGTCACGGTCTTTTCCAGGCCCCCGGGGGAGCCGATGGCAAGAACCGTGTCCCCCACCCGGGGAATGACCCAATCCACCAGGCTGAAGACGTACTCCGGCTTTACCTCAGCCTTGATAAGCGCCAGGTCCATGGCTTTGTCCCAGCCTATCACCCTGGCGGGGATCCGGGCGCTGGAAGAATCCCCCAGCCGTATGTAGAGCCGCGAGTACCCTTCGTAGGCGGGGTCCACCTCGCTGGCGATAACGTGGTAGTTGGTGATCATCAGCCCCGAGGGGTCCACAAAAAAGGCGGACCCCAGAACCCATTCCTGGGAACCCGCGCCATGCTCAATCCTGAAGCCCCGGTTGACCTGCACCGTGGCAACCCCTTTGACCATGTCCGCGGCGGTGTCCTGCCCCAGGGCGTAACCGCGCAGATCCTCCGGAACGGTCCCGCCGCGGCTGTCCGCAATAGAAAAGAAGAACGCCGCGGCCCGGCGCTGCCGAACCGCCACGGCCCGCTCAAGAAAAGGCAGGGCATCGTCGGCTTCCAGGGCTTTCAGGTTATGGGATCGGACCGCGCCCAGAAACGCCGCCAGGTTGTCCCCGGCCTCAAGGCGATCCCTGGCCTCGGCCAGCAGCAGATCCGGCTCCTGGCCCGTGCTCTCCACAGCAATCCCCAGGCTTGCGAGGGACCGGGCCAGGGACGCCGCGTCCTCCCAGCGTTTTTCGCTTACCGCCAGTTTTTGGGCCTCTTCGATGCCGCGGACGGCCTGGTCTTCCAGGGCCGCAAGCTCCGCCGCCGGGTGGGCCGCTTCCGCCGTGTCGCCGTAGATAACCCGGTATACGCCGATGAGGTGGACGGCCCGGACCGGCTCCTCAGTCACAAAGCGGCGTATATCCTCAAGCCGCAGATCTTCTGTTGACCGCGGCGGGGCGAGCCGCCTCTCCGCCTGGGCCGCGGTGACGCAGCCCAACAGTATCGCTGCGGCAATAAAAAGCGCCGCAGCAGCGATAGTATTTTTTACGCCGCCCATGCTTATCACCATATCCTCGCGCCGGTTTCCGACTGTTCCCGCACACCGTCCCCGTCCATGTCCCAGGAACGGATGACGGCGTCTCCCCGGTAGGTTTCGCCGTACTCGTAGAGGCCATCGCCGTCCCAGTCGCTTTCGGAAGACACAAGCTCCCCGGTGTCGTCCGGGGGAAAGTCGCTGCGCCTGAAACGGCGTATGGTTTCCAGCCTGCCGTCCAGGTCCATGTCGATCCGCTGGACCAGGGGCTGCCCCAGGAGGTACTCGGTCTCCGACACCAGGGCGTCCCCCAGGTACTCCCTGCTCCGCCGCCTGACCCCGTCCTGCATCTCCGTCCGTTCCACGCTGCCGGGAGCGGTCCTGCCGGGCTGCTCTATGAAAAGGGCCATGGCGGCCAGGACGCGGCGGGAAACCGGCCTGATAAACTCCCGCTCGGGGTAGAGCAGGCTGCTCCCCAAAAAATCCCGGAAGCGCAGGGGGTTAAAGGAGAAATCCCCCGGCCTGGGGATGTAGGCCACGTTGTCCAACTCAGCGCGGAGCGCCAGGGGGTATTGCTCCCATTCCAGGAACACCCGGCGGCCCTCCATGGTTACAGGCTCCGGCCCCGAAACTTCGCCGGGAGGGGCCGCTATCTCAGCCCGGACCGGAAGGCCCCGGTCGAAGAACACTTCCAGCTCCGGCTCCAGATCCTGGTCCGCGTCGCAGGAATAGCCCTGGAGGAGGCCTTCCCGGTAAACGGCCCGGGATTCGTCATAGCCGTCCCGGTCAGCGTCGCAGGCAATAGTTCCGGTGAAGCGGGAAAGCCTGTCCTCAAAATCCCGGCGGCCTTCGGCGCTGCGGAGCAGGCCCCAGACCGTTTCCAGCAGGGCCTTGTCCAGCGCGGGTTCCCGAAATAGCTCCGTCACGGCCTGGCCGTCCTCTATGATCCCCAGGTTGAGCGCCGCGGGGATCCCCGCGGGGTTTGCGCCCCCGGCAGCGCGGTACGCGGCCACATAGCGGCGGGCTTCCTCGGCATCCCGGATGAAGGGCGCGGCCAAAAACGCCAGTTCCGGGTCCGCCTCCATCAGCAAGGGCAGCCGCCGCAGGCAGAGGGCGACAAGCTCCCGTTCATCGGCCGCGGGGATGCGGCCGGCGGCATGGGCAAAGAGGATCCGCGGCGCCTCCGGGGAACGGGGGTTCCGGTCCAGCGCCTCACCGAGGGTTTGGACGAAGAGGCGGCTGTCCGAAAGGCCCCGGTAGGCCCGGGCTTTGAGGCTGAGGACAGGCCCGTCGTCCCCGGCTTCCCGAAGAGACCCCAGGGCTTCTTCAAAGGAGCGGAGGGCGATGAGGGTTTCCGCCTCCAGCAGCCGGGCCCGGGCGGCGGAGTGCCTGTTCCAGCGGTTGTAGGCAAGGCCCAGGCGCAGGGCCTCCAGAACCGATCTCCGGGGCCGGTCCAGACGGCTGCGGACCAGGGCCAGGAGGTAGGAGAGGTCTGAAGAAACATCGGCGTAGTCCGCGGCCCGTTCCAGCGCCGCCTCCGCGGCTTCCCAGCGCCCCTCGGCAATGGCCGCCGCGGCCCAGCCGGCGTAGCGTTCCGCCGCGGCCGCGTCCCCGGTGTCCCGGTCCTGGGGGTTGAGCGTCCGGGGAAGGGCCGCCAACAGGACCGCCAGCAGGGGCAGCGCCGGGAAAAACGCCCGGGACATTAGGGATCTTCCGCTCCTGCGCCGGAGGAATCCGCGTCTTCCCGCGGGGGGAGATGCAGGATGACCCGCACCTCGTCGTCGGTAAGGGTTTCCTGGGCGATAAGGGCATCAGCGAGCCTTTCCAGCTCCGCCTTATGCTGGCGCATCAGTTTTTCAGCGGTGTCTCTTTGACGATCCAGAATGACGGCTACTTCCGCGTCGATGCGCCGGGCGGTGTCTTCGGAATATTCCTTGTGCCGGGCTATTTCCTTGCCGATGAAGATGGGCTCGTCCTCCTGGCCGTAGGTTATGGGCCCCAGTTCGGACATCCCCCATTCACAGACCATGCGCCGGGCCATTTCGGTGGCCTGCTGCAGGTCCTGTTTGGCGCCCGTGGTGGTTTCATCGTAGAGGAGTTTTTCCGCGACCCAGCCGCCGTAGCAGATGACGATGCGGTCGTAGATCCAGCCCGCGGTGCGGCTGTAACTGTCCTCCAGGGGCAATGACATGGCCATTCCCAGGGCCTGGCCGTGGGGGATGATGGTCACCTTGTGGAGGGGATCGGCGTTTTTCAGGAAGTAATGGAGCAGCGCATGGCCCGCTTCGTGGATGGCGGTCATCCGCCGCTCCTTGTCGGAAACCACCAGGGTTTTACGGGCCACGCCCATGATCACCTTGTCCCGGGCCTCCTCGAAGTTGGTCATCCCCACCCTGGGCTTGTCCTGCCGGGCGGCAAAGAGCGCCGCCTCGTTGACCAGGTTGGCGATTTCAGCGCCGCTCATCCCCGGAGTCGCCCGGGCGATGCGGTTCAGGTCCACCTCGGAGGCAAGGGGGATCTTGGCGGCGTGGATTTTGAGGATAGCCTCCCGTTCCTTGACATCCGGCATGGCCACCACCACCTGCCGGTCGAAACGTCCGGGGCGGAGCAGCGCCGGGTCAAGCACGTCGGGCCGGTTGGTGGCGGCCAA
>JAIROB010000014.1 GCA_031257695.1 Treponema sp.
ATGGAGGAGCTGATCCTGCCTGGCAAGCGCTTTTCCCGCGTCCTCAACCTTTTGCTTTTCCATGCGGTAAATCAGGATCTGGTATTTTATAACAAAGCCGATAAAAAAGCCCGACACCAACAAGGACTGGATGTTGTCCACATATATTTGAAAGGTAGTTATGGGCTGGATCAAATGCGGATACCGGTTCCCCACAAAATAACAGGTCAGGATAACAATAATATGGGATGTAAGAATAATGGCGCAGATCTTTCCCGTGGACAGGAGAAAGATGATAACTATGCTCAGCACAAAATATGCCGCCATGCCGCCGTTGACGCCGCCGTTGGAAAAATAGAGGACCGGAAACAGGATGTTCCCCAGCACAATCAACGTAATATAGGTTCCTATCTTATGCAAATTGTAACGGTTGCTCACCATGAAAAGGGCGATGATGCAAAGAAATATGGCAAACATGGCCAGCATGGCATTGGGGTTCGCCTTTTCTATGATCCTGGCGGCGGTGGCCGCGATCACCGCCGCCAGGCCAAAGGCGCACACCATGTTCATAATCCTGGCGTCCAGGGGAAGTTCATCGGAAAAAATATACCTGTAAATCAACGCTTTTATCAATTTCATATTTTAGTGGAAGCCTTGCCTGCTCTGACAATTGCATCAATCGCCTTTTGCGGTTCGACGGGCATTTTCTCGCTCCCCGCCGGCTCTTGTCTATGACAGCAGTGTCAATGGCTTTATCCCATACCTCCTCCTTACTTCTATTTTAACACACCCCGGCCCTAAAGGTATATGTTCCCGGCAAAAAAGCCGGGAATTATCCCCGCCGATTTTGTATTTTTTCACATTTTTGTAGGATTTTTTTTCCTTTAATCCCCGGATACTGCAAAACCCGGGGCCCTATGGGGGGCGCAGGGCTTGAATTGACTAATTCCACATGATGGTGTTGAATGACCAGTATGACAGCGCCCCGCCCCATTCGGCCCGTCTTCATAGTTTTGCTGTTGCTCTGTGTCAAGGGCATTTTTCCCCTCAGCTTTGCCGACGAGGGCGGCGCGGGGGATCTGGCGGCCGCGCTGGTGGAGGCCATGTCCGACGAAGAAGCCCTGGCCCAGACCTTTATGCTTGGCTGGGTGGGAGCGGAGCCTTCGCCGCTCATCCTGGACTGGATCCGGGACCGGCGTATAGGCGGGGTCAAGATATTCGGGTGGAACACCGAAGACACCCTCAAGCTGGCGGAAACCGTGGGGGCCCTCCAGCGGGCCTCTCTGGAGGGGAAATTCAACCTGCCCCTGCTGGTGGCCACGGATCAGGAGGGCGGGTGGATACGCCATGTGAAGGGCGCCACCAGCGAGACCCCGGGCAATATGGCCATAGGCGCGTCGGGCTATCCCCGGGACGCCTACCTGTCGGGGTACTACATAGGCAGGGAACTGGCGCTCCTGGGTATCAACATGAACTTTGCCCCGACGGTGGACATTTACACGAACCGCGCTTCCACCGTCATCGGCCCCCGCTCCTTTGGGAACGACCCGGTGCGGGCGGGCCTTTTGGGGACCGCCTTTATGAAGGGCCAGCAGGCGGCGGGGGTCATCGCCACGGCTAAGCACTACCCCGGCCACGGGGACACGGACCTGGACTCCCACGGAGTGCTGCCCCGAATTGCCGTGTCCTTTGAAACGCTCTGGGAAAGGGAGCTGGTTCCCTACCGCATGCTCTCCAAGGAAAGGATCCCGGCGATCATGACCGGCCACCTGGCGTTTCCCAACACCCGGGCGGAGTCGACTCCGGCGTCGCTTTCGTCGTGGTTTCTCCGGGACATACTCCTGGATCGGATTGGGTTCCAGGGGCTGATCATCACCGACGATCTTATGATGAACGGCGCCACCACCTGGGCGGGGAGCCTTTCCCAGGCGGCGAAACTTGCCCTGCTTTCGGGGAACGATATTATCATGCTTTCCAAGACCCCCAACCTGGCCGATCCGGTCTGGACCAGCCTGCTCTCCTCCATGGGGCGGGAACCCGTGTTCCGGGAACGGGTACGGGACGCCGCCCGCAGAATCATCGCGACTAAATTGGAATACCTGCGGGGGGAAAACGCGGCGCCCTCTATACCGGATCTCCGCAAGGTGGAGGCGGGGCTGCCCGACCCGGAGGGGAGCCGGTTTTTCCTGGACCTGGCCGCCCGCAGCGTTACTATTCTTAGCGGAGATCAGGACCTTTTCCCCCTGACCCGGGAAAAGGCCGGGAGCGTGCTGCTGGCCGGCCAGTACCTGGACTTTTTCAGCGCGGGCAGGGCGGCCTACCCCGGCGCCAGGGGTTACTGGTACACCCCGGAACCGGAGTCAATAGCGGCGCTGCTGGATATGGCCCGCAGGTCCGACACTATCATCTTCTGTCTTTCCGACGCCGAAGGGCTGGGGGCGCTCCGAACCCTGCGGGGCCTGGGAAAACGGGTGATCGTCTTTTCCGTCCTCAGCCCGGTATACCTTGATCAGGTCCCCTGGGTTGACGGCGCCCTGGCGGTGTACAGCTACGCCCCGGAATCCTTCATTGCGGGCTTTTCTTTCATGCTGGGACGGATCGGCGCCCAGGGACAGCTTCCCCTGCAGGGGGCGCCCCCCGCAGGGCCCCGGGGATAGGCCCGTGGGTTCCGCGGCAAAACTCCGGTGGCGGAAACTCCGCAGGGGCGGCGAAGCGCGGGCGGAGGAATTTCTCCGGTCCCGGGAGTATTACGGCGTAACCGCCTGCGCGAAATTCAGCGACAGGGGGCTGCCCCATAACCAGGCATGGCTCCTTGCGGACCCTTCTTCCCCGCGGGCCGTCCGGGCCATGATCCTCCGCTCCGGCGGCATGCTTCTCCCCATGCTAGGGGAGATCCCGCGCATCCCCCCGCTTCATTTTATGAAGGGCTTTTTGAGCAAGCCCCCGGTTCATCTGGTCCAGGGCATGCTGGGGGACACGCTGCTTCTGGAGGCGGCCCTGGCGGATCTTGGCTACCGGGCGGCGGAACAGCGGGACTACGATCTCATGGCCCTTGACAAGGCGCCCGAAGCGGAAGGCTCCGGCGCTTTTCCCGGAAGACTGGAGCTCCGCAGGCCCGGCTTCGAGGATTTTGAGGCGCTGTACCCCCTGCAGGCGGGCTACGAGGAGGAGGAGGTGCTTCCCCGGGGCGCCGTCCTCAACCCCGCGTCCTGCCGCCTGACCCTGAGCAATATCCTGTCCAAAGAACAGTCCCTCATAGCCTGTCTGGATAATCGCATTGTGGGGAAGATCAACACCAACGCCGCGTCCTTTACCCGGATCCAGATCGGCGGGGTCTACGTCCTCCCGGAATACCGCGGCCTGGGCATAGGCCGCCGCATGACCGCGGTTTTTGCGGGGGAGATCCAGGCCCGGGGCTGGGGGCTTACGCTCTTTGTCAAGAAGAACAACTCCGCGGCGCAGAAGATCTACCGGCGTATTGGATTTGAGGAGGCGGGGGATTACAGGATCAGTTATTATTAAGCGGTGGCTGCGTCCCCCCATGGACCCAAAATGGGTTAGCGGGGACGCACTAAGACTATGTCTGGGGAGCCCGGCAGCGGAACTCGCTTGCCGCCCGCTCGTTCACTTCGTTCAAATGCGGGCGGCAAGCGATTCCGTTGCCGGGCCCCCCTTACACCACAGTATGTGTGCGTCCCCGAGCCGGGTGGGGGTCCATGGGG
>JAIROB010000131.1 GCA_031257695.1 Treponema sp.
TATAGTGGGCATAGGGCATCGTCTTCCTCCGTTGAAATGGTTTTGCAACTTCATTCTATCGGATTTGACGATGCCTTTTCTATGCCTTGCCTTTTTTGCACTTCAGATTTGATTTGGCCGTTGAAAATTTTAGGGGGTATTGCGCATAACCTGTCGTTACCGCAACGCTTCTCCGTCCAATCGAGGGGGCCGCCGGAGGGCCTCATGCTTTTTCCAGCCGGCAGGACCCCCGGACAAAGTCTTAGTGCGTCCCCGCACGCCCGACCGGGTCCATGGGGGGCAGACTGTGTCAAAAGTCATTGCCCTTCATGCATATAGTGTTGTTTGCTTTTCTATATGGCTTTATAACGCTATATATAGCGGTGTTATTTCGATTTTTTGACTTTTGACACAGTCTCGGGGGGTAATTCCCCCAGTTGGCCGCAGGCGGCAGAGACGGAGCGGCCCCTGCGGTAGCGGCGGGTTACGGTGAGGCCGCTCCGGGCCAGGCCCCGGCTGAAACGGGCTATTTCCGCGCCCGTGGGTTCCCGCAGCGGGTGGCCCCGGAAGCTCATCCCCTCCACGGGGTTCCAGGGGATAAGGTTCACCGCCGCGTCGAGGCCCCGGGCGAAGGAGACTATGCTGGCTATGTCCTCCTCCCGGGTGTTCAACCCCCCCAGGAGAACCGCCTCCAGGGTGATCCGGCGGCCCAGCTTTTTCTGATACCGGAGCAGGGCCTCCTTGAGCGCGGGGAGCGGGTTGGCCCTGGCTATGGGCATGAGCTCCTCCCGCAGGGCCTGGTCCGCGATGGTGAGGGACACCGCCAGGCGCAGATCCGGGCCCGCGTCGGTCAGTTCCCGAATCCCCGCGATTATGCCGCTGGTGGAAAGGGTTATCCGCCGCTTCGAAAGGCCCAGGCCCTCGGGGTGGGCGATGATCGCCACGGCCCTGCGGAGTTCCCCCAGGTTAAGCAGGGGTTCCCCCATGCCCATAATGACTACATTGGCAATAGCGGGCTTGATCCTGCGGAGGTGGAGGAACTGTTCCACTATTTCATGGGCCTCCAGGTTGCGGAGAAACCCCAGGGAGCCGGTTTTGCAGAACACGCAGCCCGCGGGGCAGCCCGCCTGGGTGGAGAGGCAGGCGGTTTGCCGGCCCCGGTCGTCCCGGAGCAGCGCCGCCTCGATCCTGGCGCCGTCTGCCAGGCTTATTTGCAGCTTCACCGTTCCGTCGGGATCCTCCAGGACGCGGGCAGCGCTGCTGCCGTAGAGCGCATGACGGGTGGAAAGCGCCTCCCGCAGATCCCGGGAAAGATCGGTCATATCATTGAAGGCAGAGGCGCCCCGGGCTATCCACTTGAAGATCTGTTTGGCCCGGAAAGGGGGCAGGTCCCGGAGCAGGTCCGCCAATTCCTCCGGAGCCAGTCCGGTAAGAGCCATCAGTAGTTCAGTTTATCCGCCAGCTCGGAAATAACGTTGTTGCGGATGCCGAGTTTTTGGAATTTCCCCAGATACTCCAGGGCTTTTTTTCTGTCGCTCTTTTTTACATAGCAGTCCGCAATCTCCACGTAGAAACGGTAGTTTCTCGGATCCTGCTGGATAAGCCGGTGCAGGGATTCTATAGCCTCCTCATGCTTCCCCTGGGCCTTTGCCACCACTGCCAGCCCCAGCACCGCGTAGGTGTCGAATTCGATGTTCAGCGCCCGCTGGTAATAGTCCACGGATTTGCCGAAGTCGTTGAGGTTCCGGTACGCGTCCCCCGCTCTGGTGAGGATCACCTTGTTCCGGGGATCCTGCTCCAGGATACGGTTCCAGAATTCCAGGGACCGGCGCTGTTGATTCAAGCCCCGGTAACAGTCCGCCAGGCCGAAGAGCGCGTAGAAATTGTAGGGGTCCCGCTGCAACGCGGTTTCAAAATAGGGGATGCCGCTTTCAAAGGTCTTCAGCTTCCGGTGGCAGTTCCCGATGGAGGTGAGGACCCGGATATCAACCCCGGCCTGGTTGATCTCCAGCATCTTTTCCCAATAAGACAGGGCCTCCCGGTACTCTTTAAAATCGTAGTGCAGATGCCCCAGGCCAATGATGGCGTAGGGGTTTTGCGCTTCCATTTCCAGCACCCGTTTATACACCGCCTTGGAATGTTTAAAGTCCCTGACCTTCCGGTACGCGTCCGCCACCCTGGTCAGGACTGTGATGTTTTTATCGTCATGGAGCAGGTACTGTTCCCAGATCTCTATGGCCTTGTGGTACTGGTTGAGCGCCTTGTAACAGTCCGCCAGCCCGAAAAGCGCGTAGTTGTTCCCCGGATGATGATCCAGACAGCGGCGGTAGTACTCCACCGCTTCCCGAAACGATCCCTGTTTGCGGAACGCGTCCCCCATGCCGACCAGGGCATAGTTGTTGCTCCCGTTGACCACAAGGATCTTGTCAAAACAGTCCATGGCTTCCGCAATCCTGTTTTCTTTTAAAAACTGATAGCCCTTTTTAGACAACTCCGATATTTCTGAGCTTTCAGGGATCTCTTCTCCCGCGGTTTCAACCGTCATTTGTTTAACTTTCTCGCTCATCAGAACTATCCTCTTTTTCCCGTATAATTTTTTGAATTAGGACGGATAGGCGCATGATTATCGGCTCTGCTTTGGTTCTGTCAGGGGCAATCCAATACATACGCAGGGCATCCAAATCCCTGCCCCGGGACAGGTAATAGTCCCCAACCCGGGACAGCCCGTCGGAGTATCCGGTGGTAAGGAAAACCCGTTTGGCCCCCTCTATATCCCCGGAGTTAAAGAGCGCGTTACCTTTACGATTCAACGCAGCCTTCTGGCCGCCGTCAATAGCAGGCTTTGCTATGGTTTTTATAAAACCGTTTTGGTCCCCAAAACGGCCGAACACTTTTTTATAATCCATATCACCCTAAATCTAGTATAACAATTGGAGGCCCTTCCAAAACTTCAGTTTTAAAAACGGCCCTCTAGTATATTATTTACCACTTTATCGAAAAATACAACTAGAATTTCCTGAAAAAATCCACTATGGAGCGTCCGTAAGCCCTTGATGTTTCAAGCAAAATTTCTCCGGGGAACGCCGCCGCGGAGCCTTCCGGCCCTGCCGGAACCCAGGGCTCCTGTTTGGGCCGGTGCACCAGCAGCCTGGATCCCGGGCCCATCAGGGGGGAAACCGCGATGGAAGCCGCCAGATCCCAGGTAAACCTGTACGGAAAGGGGGGATCGCAAAAAACGATGTCAAAGCGCTTTTTGGCTCGCCTCACGTAGAGCTCCGCCGCCATAAAATGACACCGGATCCGCGCCGGGGATATGGAAACGTTTTCAATCAGGGTTTTCCGTTTGAGCGCGTCAATTTCCACCGCATCCACCGGGTCCGCCCCCCGGGACGCCGCTTCCAGGGCGATAATGCCGGAGCCTGAAAACAAATCCAGGAAGGAGCAGCCCTTCAGATCCCCCAGGACTCCGAAAACCGACTCCCGCATCCTGTCCATGGCCGGGCGTATGACCCCGCCGGGCACTTTCACCCGCCGCCCCGCCAGGGCGCCGCCGGTAATCCGCATGGCTAGAAATCGCGGAGCAGCTCGTTCAGCTCGTCGGAGCTGACCACCGGTTCCGAGGGAAGCGGCTCCTCATTCCTGATGCGCTGTTCAACAGCCTTCTGCCGTTCCAGGGAACATTCCCGAAGCAGGCCTATCCTTTCCCGCAGCGCCGGATACAGGGCCGCGGACACCGTGCCCGACCCGTTGGCCAGCTCCCCAAGGACCCCCCAAAGCTGCCGTTCCGTTTCGTGGAGCTTGCGGAGCTGCCCGTTCCGGTCTATAAGGCGGGTGTTTTCGACAAGCTCCTGCAGGAGCGTCCCCAGGGCGTCGTCGATAAACTCCAGGTCCGACAGAGTCGTGTCCAGGAAGAAATCCGGGTCCGCGTCCAGGATGAGCAGATCCCGAATCATCCGTATCCGGGTATTGAGGATGAAAATGGTGTCTTCAAGATTAATCTGCCTGCCCATAAGCATAGTATCGGCATAATTTTTTCGCCCTTGAGGAGGCGGCAAGTTTTGCTACCTGTTTCCCGTCTTGATGGGCCGCAGATCCTCCTCGCTTACCAGGGCGGGATCGTCTATGCCGGCGGGCAGTTCCCGGCCCTCTTCGATCTCCACATCCTCATCTTCAAACAGGGGCATATCCATGGCGCTCTCCGGAACGATGTCCACTTCGTCGTTCTTCAGCCTGACTGAAATAACCTTGGTTACCCCCGACTCCTCCATGGTAACGCCCAACAGCGTTTCTGCGCTGGTCACGGTTTTTTTGTTATGGGTGATGATGATAAACTGGCTGGTTCCGCCGAATTCCCGCAGCACCTGGACGAATCGGGCGACGTTGTCTTCGTCCAGGGCCGCGTCGATTTCGTCCAGCAGGCAGAAGGGGGAGGGCTTTACCATATAGGTGGCAAACAGCAACGCTACCGCGGTCATGGATTTTTCGCCCCCCGAAAGGAGGGATATGTTTTCCAGTTTCTTCCCCGGCGGCTGGGCGTAGATCTCTATCCCGCATTC